>CAMFJP010000037.1 GCA_945957075.1 uncultured Chlamydiae bacterium | reverse complement strand
AGATAGGAAAAATCACATTCGCCTTTCTAAGAATGCGGTGATGTCGGCGATGGCCTCCAATTACCGTCATAGAAAGTTGAAGAAAAGAGAGTTTCGTTCTTTGTGGATTACACGTTTAACAGTTGGCGCTAGATTGCATGGGCTTTCTTATAGTAAGTTCATTCATGGCGTGCAAAAGGCGGGTGTGGTTCTTAATCGTAAAATGCTTTCAGAGATGGCACTTCATGACCCAGCAGGGTTTGCTCATGTTGCAGAGTCTGCAAAACGAGCCCTTGCGGTAGCATGATCCTATGGAACAAAGGGCTTTTCTTCTAAAGGCGCAGTTCAAGGAAGAATTGCAACTTGTTCATACTTCTCAAGATCTTGAAGCTTTGAGGGTAAAGTTTTTGGGTAAGAAGGGGCTTCTTCAGGAGCTTGTAGGTTTTCTTAAAACCGCGACCCCAGAAGAGAGACCCCGTCTTGGTCAATTGATTAATGCTCTTAAAAACGACCTTACAGCCTTGTGTGATGAGGCTTTTCATACTCTTTCTCGTGTTGAGAGGTTGAAGCAGTTAGATGGGGAGGCGATTGATGTTACGCTTCCTGGTAAACGCCCTTTTCAAGGACGAAAGCACCCTGTACGCCTCCTTTTTGATGAAGTACTCGATATTCTTGTTTCTATGGGTTTTTCTATTCAGGAGGGGCCCGACGTCGATAGCGATTACTATAATTTTGAAGGGTTAAACTATCCTAAAGACCATCCAGCGCGAGAGATGCAGGATACGTTTTATATTTCTCCAGAGATGCTTTTGCGCTCTCATACCTCTAACGTGCAACTGCGGGTGATGGAGACCCATGCGCCGCCTATTCGGATTGTAGCTCCAGGCACCGTCTATCGTAATGAGACCATTAGTGCCCGCTCTCATGTTTTTTTTCATCAGGTAGAGATGCTCTATGTGGATAAAGGGGTCTCTTTTGTCGATCTTTTTTCTACAATAGACAGTTTTTTGAAGCGTCTTTTTGGGGATAGTGTAAAAACGCGTTTCCGTCCTAGTTTTTTCCCTTTTGTGGAACCGGGTCTTGAAGTCGATATTGGATGCACAGCCTGCGCTTCGGCAGGATGTAGTCTTTGTAAGTACTCGGGGTGGCTTGAGATCTTAGGGGCTGGGATGGTACATCCTGAAGTTTTGCGTAATGCAGGGATTGATCCCGAGGTCTATAGTGGTTACGCATGGGGTCTTGGCGTTGAGCGCCTGGCACTTTTGCGCTATGGGGTAAAGGATATCCGTTTTTTCACTGAAAACGACATGCGCCTTCTTTCTCAGTTTTAACGTAAAATATAAAAAATTGTTTAGTCCATATTTTTCAGCTGATTTTTGCCTCAAAGAATGGCAATAGCTTTGCTAGGTGAGTTAGGCAGTAGGTGATGTCTTCTTGTGTTGTTAATCTACTAAGGCTAAAGCGGATGGAGGAGCGGGCAGCGGAGTGGGAGAGTCCCATGTTTAGGAGGATGCGGGAGGGCTCAAGGCCACCTGAGGCACATGCAGATCCAAGGCTTACGGCGATACCTGCAAGGTCGAGTTGTATAAATAGGGTTTCGGCGTCGACACCTGGAAAATGGATGTTTGAGGTATTGCAAATGCGGGGGCCTAAGGCGTTAATTTGGGCTGTGGGATATAGGGCTTGGATCCCTTTTTCTAAGTTCTCTTTTAAAGCGCGCATTTGTAAAGAGGCTTTTGGTAGCTCCGTTTCAAGTAGCGCTACTGCCTCTGCAAAGCCGATGATGCCCATTAGATTTTCTGTGCCGGATCTATAGCCGCGTTCTTGTCCGCCTCCTGTTAGCTGGGGGGATAGGGGGAATGTTTCATGAGCATAGATGCACCCTGTTCCTTTGGGGCCATGAATTTTGTGTCCTGAAAAGGCCATGGCGGAAATACCCTCGAATAAGGTTATGGGCTCTTTACCAAGAAGGGCTATCGCATCAACAACGAAGGGAATGTTATTTTGTTTTGCGATGGTTGCTATGGCTTCTAGATCAATCATGGCGCCGGTTTCGCTGTTGACGGCTGCAAGGACGATTAGGTCTGTTTCAGGGCGGAGTGCTGCTTGAATATCTTGGGACTTGGGGGCGCCCTCTAGTCCTGAAGGGACGTAGGTGATTGAAGACAGGGATAAGTCTTGCAGGGTGTGGAAGATGCTTGCATGTTCTGTGTTACTTGTGATGATATGGCGTGGGTGCTTGATAGAGCGTAGTAGTAGATTAATGGATTCTGTGCCGCCAGATGTAAAGTGAATGGTGCGGTCTTGAACGTTTAGGTATTTTGCGATGCGTGCTCTAGAGGAAACAAGAAGCTGTTTTGCTTTTTTTCCTTGCGAGTGTGTGCTAGAGGGGTTGCCGTAGATGGCGTAGGCGCTTTGCATGGATGAAACGACCTTAGGGTCTAGGGGGGTCGTAGCATTATTGTCTAAATAAATCTCTTTCACTTTGTTGCTATTTTTGTCATTAAGATGGTGATATTATCGCCGCTGCCTTTAGATTTAGCAAGAGAGATTAATTGTTTAGAGGAAATAATAAGGTCTTTTTCCTTGGAAAGAATATTAATGATTTCTTGATTTTTTACGCAGTCGGTTAGGCCATCGCTGCACATAAAATAGAGGTCGTTTGGATGAAGTGGGGTGCTTGCAAGGGAGGGGCGGACGTAAGATGAGGTGCCAAGTGCCTTTGTGAGAAAGGAGCGTTCGATGTTATTGACAGAGCGCTTGAGGGTGTGGTCTTTGGTGAGTTGTTCGAGTGTGCCGTCTCTAAATCTATAGATTCTGCTGTCGCCTACATGAGCGTAAATCAGCAGGTCTCTATAGGGTTGCATACAGCATAGGGTGGTGCCCATGCCGCGCAAAGAGGTGTCTTCAAGAGCTTTTCTGTAGATGTCTTGATTTGTGTCTAAAATCGCTTCATGTAGAAATAAAGCGAGCTCTTGAGGGGTTGCAAAGTGGGAGGCTGGGGCGGCTTTTTTGCACAAAGTGTCAACAGCTAGTTGAGCTGCTACTTCTCCTGCAACATGTCCACCCATTCCATCGGCAAGGATGCAAAATAGGGCATCTTTTTTATATCCCCATACGTCTTCGTTATTGCTACGGCGCAGTCCAATATCGGATAGTCCGTAGGTTTCAAGAGACCATGTGTGTTCTTTTATTAAGTGAGTATGCGCCATACACTCACTGCATTGAAAATGATGTGTAGGGTGATAGGGGCGATTAGGGATTGTTGCTTTTCGTATAAAAATCCGAGGAAACCGCCTAAGATAAAAAGAGAGAGGAGGATTGAGATGTTACTAAGTCCTTGATCTTTTGAAAAATGAAATAGGGAAAATGCTAACGCGCTGATAAAAATGGCATGCTTATAGCCAAAAAAGCGTCTGAGCCATTGTTGAAAAATACCACGAAATAGAATTTCTTCTACGATAGGGGCGCTAATTAGGATGGAAAAGAGGGCAACGCTCATGGAAAAAGGGGATGATGTTGCCCATTTAAGGTAGTAAATGGCAAGTTGTTCGTGTGGTTCTATGCTAAATACGTGAACAAGTATCCAGTCGCTTATAGAGCCAAAGAGGGTCGCTATTGGAAAACTAGCACACCAAAATAGGATGGCCATAAGAGTGTCTTTCCATAGACAGATGTGCGCTTTTGGTTTCCATATTCCTTGTTGCTGAGAAAAAAGGATGATAAGGATGAGTGTTGTAAAACTTCCAATGAGCTGTAGGATATTAAATTCAGGGAGGATCTGATGCAAAAGGGTTGGAAGAGCAAGGCTTGTGATTAAATAAATGGAAAAACCGCCAACTACGGTCCATCCAGATAGTGGAGGTGCTTGGTTAGTCATAATGCCTTATCATAGCAAAGAGGATTCTAAAATCAAAGCTGTGTGGGGCTGCATTGTGTAGCTATTTTCTGTTAATGGGGTGTTTGTAATATCTTGCTCTTTTGTGTCAACGAGCTTTATCCATATAGAGGTGTTGTGAGGGGCTGGAAGGGTGATGTCGGCCTGCTTGTGACTGGCGTTAAAGGCGATATAGAGGCTGTTTTTTAGGGTATAGGCGATAAATCTGCTCTCTTTTCCCCAGTTTGGACTGTGTGGCATATGTCCATGCCATGTGATATCTTTAGGATCCAAAAAAGTGTGGTCTTTAAGAATATGGCGCATTTTTCTTATTTCGATGAGTTTTTTGTAAAAACTCGTTAGGGGGGAGGAGATGTTCCATAAAAACCAATTCAGTTTGCTGTCTTGACACCACGGATTGTTGTTGCCCTCTTTTGTGTGCCCATATTCGTCGCCCATAAGCACCATGGGGGTGCCTATGGACACCATAAGGGCACAGAGGAAATTGCGCACTTGTCTTTCCCTTAGCTCTATAATAGAGGGGTCGTTTGTTTCTCCCTCTACGCCGCAGTTCCAGCTTTCGTTGTTTGATTCGCCATCTCTATTGTCTTCTTTGTTGGCTTCATTGTGTTTTTCGTTGTAGCTAACAAGGTCACGTAGCGTAAAGCCGTCATGTGCTGTGATGAAATTAATAGAGCGTGTTTTATTTCCGTATTGTCCGTAAAGATCTTGGGAGCCACAAAGGGCTGTTGCAAAATGCGGGGCAGCGTCATCCGTTCCTTTGATAAAGCGTCTGATGGCATCTCTATATTTCCCGTTCCATTCATACCAATTGCCCCATTTTGGAAATTGTCCGACTTGATATAGCCCAGCCGCGTCCCAAGCTTCAGCAATTAATTTTGTTTTAGCAAATAGGGGATCAGAGGAGATATCAACAATTAAAGGGGGCATTTCGAGGGGGGTGCCGTCTTCTCCTCTAGTTAAGATGGAGGCAAGATCAAAGCGAAAGCCATCTACGTGCATTTCTTGTACCCAATAGCGCAGACTATCTAAAATGAATTTACGGACGATGGGATGGTTGCAATTGATGGTATTTCCAGTTCCAGAAAAATTAAGGGGGGTGCCCTCTTTATCAAAAAGGTAGTAGGTTTCTTTATCGATCCCTTTAAAGGAGTAGGCGTTTGTTTCTTTCATAGGTTCTGCTGTGTGATTAAATACAACATCTAGGATGATTTCTATGCCGACTTTGTGCAGTTCTTTAACCAGGATTTTAAATTCATCTATTGATTTATGGAGAAATCTGCGCATGGGAGTAAAGAAATTGATTGTGGAGTAGCCCCAAAAGTTGACTCTTGTATCTTTACATTCACATTCGTTGAATTCAAAAATGGGGAGGAGTTCTATGGCATTGACTCCTAAGTTCTTTAAGTAGGGGATTTTTTCTATGATTCCGAGAAAAGTGCCTGGATGGTTAACTTGACTGGACGTATCATGTGTAAAGCCACGCACATGCATTTCATAAATGATGAGCTCTTCCATGGGTATGTTGGGATGAAGGTCGTCTTCCCAATCAAAGATGTCCTCTTGTGGTATACACCCAAGGGGATGATAGGGTGGATTTTTATGATTCCATTTAGTTGAGGAGTTTAGGTTGCGTGCATAGGGGTCATGAACAAGGTTTTTTGCGCCATCGATTTGATATCCGTATACGCTGTCTTTGGGGAGGTTTGTAATACAAATGTGCCAAAAAGGTCCGCTTTTATGCAGGGGTAGCCGCAAAAAGGTTTTTTTTTTATCACATGAAAATAAATGAATTTCGACCTGCGAGGCTTTTGGTGCATACAGGGAGAAATTCGTTTTTTTATCTTTTAAAACAGCTCCTAGAGGCCATGTGGAGCCTGTTTCTGTTTGGTATCTAGTTGTCATATTAGGAGAGGATATTTTAAAAAAACTTTTTATTCAATCTGTAGGTTGTATGTTATACATTGAATATAGCTTTAGTATTTGATATGATCCAAAAAAAGCAGAAGCAGGGGAGCTCGCGCAGTTTAATGAGCTCTAATGGCTCATACACCATGAACAGGAGAAGAGACAATGTCTTTGGAAAACGCAAAAGCTAATTTAAAGGAATTTGGTAAAGAGCTTAACCTAGAGGGACTGGCATTTGACGAAAATCTTACTTGTATTTTGGGGATAGATAATACGTTTTCGTTGCATTTAACGTATGAACCTCAGTCTGGTCGTTTGTATCTTTATGCCCCTCTTTTAGATGGGTTGCCGGAGGATCCGAAAGTGCGTCTGCGTTTGTATGAAGCGCTTCTTGAAGGGTCTATGCTTGGTGGGCAAATGGCAGGTGGCGGTGTTGGAGTTGCAGTTCAAGAGGGGCTCATCTTAATGCATGCTGTTTTGGATATGGGTATTGGAACCGATTCTTCTGCGCTTCGCCGTTTTGCAGCAATTTTCGTAGAGGCTGTAGAGAGATGGAGAGAAAAAGTAAAAAACATTTTAGAAGGAAGGGAAGTGGGTCCAGCTTCTGGAAAAGAGGCGCAAGCTCCAGGACAAGGAAGGCCTGGTGAGCGTTTTACAAAGGTTTAGTGTAGGTTTTTTCTCTGTGCGCGTTGGATAAGTTTGCCAACGCGCTCTTCTCTTAAAAGAGAGCGTATCTCTTGTATTTTTTTATCTAAGAAACAAAGCTCTCCGTTTGTCATCTCTTCTATTTTTTGTACGATCCATGGAAGGGGGACAGAGCACCCGTGGAGCATTCCTTCAATGCGTTGCAGCTCTCTTGTTACAAGTGTTCTAATTATATTTATTTTTGGTGAGCTGCGTAGATCTTGCGTTATGCATAGAATTCGTTGTAATTCTTCTTTTTTTCTTGCAAGGGCTGCGGAGCGCTGTTCTAGTGCACGGCGGCTGAGTTCTATCCGTATTCTACCTGCCTCTGTTAGAATATCTTGCGGGGCGCCGATGAAGGTTCTTTTTGGTTTGGATAAAAAACGGTATAGTTGTTGTGCCGACCAGCGCAGCTCCGGGCATTGTTTGACTTCTATTGTTTTAATTGCTGTGCTATCCCATATGGCATCTGGGATGCTTTCTAGATGATCTGCTTTGTATATTTTAATATGGATGGGAAGCGCATGTAGCTCGGTAGGAAGTGTGCGCATGTATCCCGCGTTGTAAATAGATAGCTCGCTCAGGTTTGGAAAAAGTTGCTTTGCCGGAAAATTAGGTAGTCCTTGTAAGTTCGGACAGGAGATTCCTAGTATTTTTAATCTGGGAAAGGAGGGAATGGTAGAGGGAAATGCAGTAAGATAGTTTGAATTTATATTTAAGATTTCTATTCTGTCTAAAATAGCGCTTTCTACAAGCCACTCGTGAATATGTTGAGCCTGAATAAGAACGGGATCTCTTGGGTTAATCGCAGGTATGGTTCTTATATGGTTTTTAAGGATATCATGAAAAAAAACCGATAAATTGCGCGCTTCTATTTCTTCTATTTTTGTAGAAACGGTTATAAGGTCTAGGGGGTTTTGCATGCATGTTGTGTACAACTCCCAACTGGGTATTGTATGTGCAAGTGTCATGATGGTTTGACAGGGCTCTTCGAGCCGTTCTCGATACATTTTTTCTATGTCATCTGATTCTTTTTCGTGTAATAAATAGGGCGCAATGTGAGGAAATACCTGGTTCCAAAGTGCACAGACCCGTCTTAATGTTGGGTGGGGGGCAAAGCTAAAGATGTACGTTAGCTCATCGCTGGACAGTCTTTGTGCAGAAGAAGAGAATGTTCCAATGGAGTGCATAAATTACTGAGCGTATTTTCTTTGGTAGCTAAGTAAAGTATTTGAAAGGAGCATGGCGATGGTCATGGGTCCAATTCCTCCGGGTACTGGGGTAATATAAGAGCTGATTTGTGAGACAGTGTCAAAATCAACATCGCCTACAATGGCTCCAGAGGGCAGTCTGTTAATTCCAACGTCGATTACAACGCTGTTTGGCCGCACCATGGGAGCTTTGATGAGGTGGGGTATTCCCACTGCCGATATTAGGATATCAGCGGATTTACAAACATCTGCAAGACTTTGTGTGCTGGTATGAGCGATGGTTACGGTGGCGTTACCATAGGGCGCTTTTTGCACAAGTAGTGCTGCTAGGGGTTTGCCTACAATATTGCTTCTTCCGACGATGACTACATGCTTTTCATGGGTTGTAATCCCATAGTGGTGTAGTAGTGTAATAATCCCCCAGGGGGTACAGGGCATAAATCCTGTTGTGTCTCCTAAAAGGAGTTTGCCCATGTTTAAGGGATGAAATCCATCAACGTCTTTACGGGGGTCAATATGACTTGTAAGGTGTAGGGCAGAAAGAGACGAGGGGAGGGGTTGTTGGATGAGGATACCGTCGATTGTGGGATCTTGATTTAGACAGTGGATTTCTTTGATTAGGTCTTTTTCCGATGCATGCTCTGGAAATTCCCTTACAACGGAAAGAATTCCAACCTCTTGGCATTTTTTTTGTTTGCGTTTGAGGTAGATAGTGGAGCTTGGGTGCGTTCCAACAGATATGAAGGCAAGTGCTGGAGGGGGAAGGGGGGTGTTTGATAGAGCATGCGCGATTTTTGCTTCAACAGCATGTGCACATGCTTTTCCATCTAATATTTTCATGGTTTCATCTGCTCTATCATCCAAGGGTGGAGGTGTGTGTTGCTTGCAATGATTGTGCTGGAGGGGGCAAGGGTATGTGGGCTGCCATCATAATGAGATACTTTTCCGCCAGCCTCTTCGATTAAAAGTAGGCCTGCTGCGACATCCCAAGGTTGTAAGCTAATTTCCCAATAGCCATCCAATTTTCCTGCTGCGACATAGGCTAAAGCAGAGGCTGCAGAACCAATGCGACGCACAGGGGTGCCAAGTAGCATGATTTTGGAAAAGCTATCGATGCACCCTCCGGGATTTTCTTCTGCATTGTAGGGGATGTCTGTTGCTAAAAAAGCATCTTTGGGATCTTTTGTTGTAGAAACTGAGAGAAGCGAGCCGTTGAGAAAGGCGCCCTTGCCTTTTTCTGCAACAAAGAGCTCTCCTGTCATGGGCATGTGAATAATAGCTGCTACTACAATGTTATTTACTAGTACGGCAATGCTAATGCAAAAATAGGGGATGCCGTGTGCAAAATTTACGGTGCCATCTAAGGGATCGATAACCCATGTAACAGATGTGTTTTTACCTTGTGAAATGCCGCTTTCTTCTGCCAGAAAGGTGTGATCTGGAAAGGCTTGGGTGATACAGGATTTGATCATGGTTTCCGATGCCTTATCATGCATTGTGACAAGGTCATGTCTTCCCTTTTTTGAAGAAATAGGACCTGGGGATCCAAATCCTTTTTTAAGTAATTCTCCTGCTTGCAAAGCTGCTTGGATGGCAACTAGGGCAAAGCTACTGTTCATATATCCGCCTATTTAAATAGAATGTGCGCAGCTCTTTGTATGCTTTGAAGGGGCAGACAAAGCACAGCAAAAAGTATATGCCATCCATTAAAGGGAGGATGAAAAGATCTGTCAAGAAGAAATGCCAACTCAAAGTAAATTGGCGAAAAATTAGTGCCTGAATTGACGTGGAGAGGCTGGAAAACAAAATTGTGGCAATAAATAAAAAAAATGGACTTTCTGTAACGAGATGTTTTTTTGTTTTATGCAAACACAAGACGGCAACGAGGTAGCTCCAGGTGTGCATGTTAAACGGGGTAGATGAAAGGACATCTACGATAAATCCACAAAGAACACAAAGCCATAGAGTTTTTGCAAATGAGGTTCTAAAAGACGCTATGGCTAAAAAAGGGGCAAAAATGCTTACGGGTGCTGGGAAAATAAAGGGCGCGAAAGCAAACATAAGAAGAGAGATGCAAAACGCAATTGGTATCGAAATCATAAACCTAAAGGTATAACATTTATCGAAAATAAGGTTTACACCAAAGTGCATAAAAATTTAATATTACTCACTCGTGTTACGCAAAAAAAAGAAAAGAGAGCAAAAGGCTTGTAGCTGGCTTATAGAGAC
>CAMFJP010000036.1 GCA_945957075.1 uncultured Chlamydiae bacterium | reverse complement strand
TAAATCTTAATGAGGTAGAAAAAACGAGTTCTTACCCTACACAAAAAGGTTGCAATATCAAACAGCTACAGCTGATAGATGAAAATCAATACGCAAAAGGGAGAGAATTGTTACTGCGCGTAGTAGCTATGTTAACGAAGATGTCACGAATCTCGGTTCGGTAACGGTATCAGTCTCGGTAACGGTATCGAACGGAATTTTGTACAAAGTCGAGAACCTGAACTTTGGGTTTTTTAAGCCCGTGGGCCTGCGTCAAAGCCCTCAAAGCCGGAGGCATACGCAGACTAACCATAAATTAAAGGCAATTAAACAAGGCCAGCTTGCACAAGATCGTGCATGCGAATGATCCCCACAACACGCTCATCCCTAACCACTGGCGCTGTAAGAATCCATCTTTTAGGATCTTTTTGCATCCGCTTCATCGCATCCCAAGCAGACATGTCTGGAGAAACTGTAATAGGCTCCATACACATTAAATCTTCCATACGCAGCTGGAGGATAGATTCCCTTTCCCTTTGTATCGCCCTTCTTAGATCTCCATCTGTGAAAATACCAAGCAGCTTGGACACCTCATCAACAACCAAAAGACATCCACACCGTTTATCAGAAAGCTCTACAAGAACATCCATTAACATATCATCTTTGTAACACAAAGGGAGGTCTGTGCGCATAATATCCTCTACAGTCAAAAGCAACTTTTTGCCAATACTGCCAGCTGGATGATTCTCTGCGTACGCATCGAGCGTAAAGCCTTTTGCCTGCATCAAAGCAACTGCAAGCACATCACCAAAAAGTAGCTGCATTGCTGTAGACGTTGTGGGCACAAGATCAAAAGGACAAAGCTCCCGACGCATTGGCAGGGTCACATTTACATCGCAAGAGGCAGCTAAACGACTCTTGTCCCTGCAAGTCAAACTTAAAAGCTTTGCTCCTTTCCTTTTTGCAAAGGGGACCAAAGAAAGAAGCTCCTCTGTTTCGCCACTTTTACTTAAAAGAATCAGCACATCTTGAGACGATAAAATGCCAAGGTCACCGTGAATAAAATTGATTGTTGGAATATAAAGCGCCCTTGTACCAGTAGAGCTTAGCGTTGCTGCAATCTTTTCTGCAACAAGACCACTTTTACCAACACCTGTAAATACAAGCAGGCCTGAGCATGCAGCACACGCTTCAAAAAACGTGCGGGCCTTTACCTCATCTAAGGCGTCAAAAAAATAATTTAATTCGACGCGCTGCATTTCAAAAAGTTTTTTTAACATGTGACCTGTCTTTTGCGGGCCATTTTCGCAGATTTTTACTAATTTTTCATCATTTTACTTGCAGTGTTCAATAAAAAATCATAAAAAATAAATATCTTGCGCCACTCCATTTGCTTGGTAACGCTTGTGATTTTTGAGCAGCTTTAAACCCAAATTTCTAGGGAATATGAGTTTAAAGCTGCCAAAAAATGCTACACTACCAGGCAAATGGAGCGGCGCAAGATATCTAATTATCAGGAGGGATTCTTATGACACACCCCATTCCTATCGCAGTTGCCTACGGCGATGGCATCGGTCCAGAAATCATGGAGGCCACGCTCCATATTTTACAAGAAGCCGGCGCCTTTCTTGAAATCCATCCTATTGAAATCGGAGAAAAGGTCTACCTAAAAGGGTATAAAACCGGCATTGAGCCCTCAACATGGGATACGATTCGTCATACAAAAGCATTTTTGAAAGCGCCCATCACAACCCCCCAAGGCGGCGGCTTTAAAAGCCTAAATGTCACCATCCGCACAAGCCTTGGCCTATTTGCCAACGTCCGCCCTTGCACCTCTTATGCCCCCTTTGTACAAACAAAGCACCCGAATATGGACGTTGTGATTGTACGTGAAAACGAAGAAGACCTCTACACGGGGATAGAATATAAACAAACACCAGATGTCTGCACATCGATCAAAATGATCTCCTATCCAGGTTCTGCAAAAATTATAAATTATGCATTTGAATATGCACGCCATCACGGTAGAAAAAAAGTGACTTGCTTTACAAAAGACAACATCATGAAACTCTCCGATGGCCTATTTCATCACACTTTTGAAACGATCGCAAAAAGCTACCCAGACATAGAAAATGAACATTGGATCGTAGATATAGGAGCTGCAAAACTTGCAGACACTCCAGAGGCTTTTGATGTTGTTGTCCTTCCCAACCTTTATGGGGACATCTTATCCGATGTGGCTGCCCAAATTTCAGGTTCTGTGGGGCTTGCAGGATCGGCAAACATTGGAGATGGCGGGGCTATGTTTGAAGCCATTCACGGCTCTGCTCCAAGAAGAGCTGGGCAGAATATGGCAAACCCGTCGGGGCTTTTACTTGCAGCTATCATGATGCTCGTGCACCTAGAACGGGAAGAGGTTGCCTCAAGGATTCATAATGCCTGGCTCTGTGTTTTAGAATCTGGAGCACACACCTACGACATTTTCCGCGAAGGAACTAGCAAGCGCAAAGTGGGGACAAAAGAATTTGCAGAGCTTGTTGTAAAATCTTTAGGATCCACGCCCAAAACGTTAAAGGCGCCCCTTTATAAAACACATCCCAAACTACAGACACTAAAGCCTCCACCCCTACCCACCCAAAATAGAGAGCTTGTTGGCGTCGATATTTTTCTATATTCACAGCATAGCATGGCAACCTTTACAAAAAAATTACAGGAGACAACCCTGCCCCATCCACTCACACTACATATGATCACAAATCGAGGGGCGCGCATCTGGCCAGATGGGATCCCAGAAACCACATGCATCGACCAGTGGCGCTGTCGATTTACACACAAAGATCCACATCAGCCGATCACCCACCAAGACATCATCAACCTACAGACCAACCTTATCGAACAAGGCCACGACATCATTAAACTCGAACACCTCTACACCTTTAATAAACACCCTGGCTACTCATCTTCCCAAGAATAAGCTTGGTGTTATTGTGGGTATTGTGGTAAATTCTCTTGATCATTAGCTGTGATAACGGATACACTCGCTCTATGGGGATTGATAGCTCAGCTGGATAGAGCACCCGCCTTCTAAGCGGGTGGTCGCAGGTTCGAGTCCTGCTCAATCCGAATTTTCATTTACAATGGATAACCCTCATGAGAGAAAAGGAGTCCCTTCTCGGCGACGCACCGATTACCCTCCCCACCTTTCCTAATTTAAACGAGCGATTTGACGTTTTTCGCACCAACGACTTTGCAACACTAACAGATCAAAAAAAGCACGAAGCTGTCAGCAGGCTTCTATTCGAGCTTATTCACGAAGCAAAACCACCCGTTTTTTTACTAAGAGCTGTCGTTGATTACATTGACAAGGTATTAGAACAAAAAATCGTTGAAAACTATACATGCGCAGATTTTGAACTATGGCTTAACCAATTTTCTCAAGTTACCTCAGCAGAAAATTATCAGCTACGCGCACGGATCGCAGGAAAAAATATTCCAAGAGACGACTACCAAGCTCTTTTCCCAATTGGGATGGGAAAAATGTACCCAGGAACGCATTTTGTAACAGCTCACCACTCTCCAGATGTCGATACGACAGTTGCCTCATTTTGGGGATGGATCGATGCCTTTGCAGCCCGTGTTGCAGAAGGAATGCATATTTGGAATATCCCTGGAGGCGCACCGATCTCTCAAGTAGAAATTGATCTTCTATTTCACAAAATCTTTGGAGAAGGGGTATTTACCCACCTGACGAAAACACGTTTGGCGCTCTCTCTATCAGGTCTTGATCTCATGACCCAACGGGGAGTTAGAAAAACATCTATTTCTGAATCCACATTGAGCATTGATCACGAACGCAATCAAAACGCCTTTGTACTCACAGACGACCAAGGGTATTATCTTGGAGACTGGCGTCATTTTGATGTTGAAGGGGTGCGTCTTGTTGTCATGCTTCTCAACCTGTGCCTGCGCTGGTTCGAAAACACTCTCCATATGCGCCTGATCGCGCTTTTTTCCAAAGAGACATTGTCTTTAGAAGAAATTGTGGTGTTTGCTAAAGAGTTTCTAAATACAAAGATTGAAAGCTGTGAACCCGCTCAAGAATTTACAGACAAGCAAAATGCTCACTTGCAAACTTATCTTGTTGATGTTTTAGGCGTAGAAAAAGGGAAAAAGAGCACGCTGCAGGATTTTGCCAAAGCAACAGCCTACCTTGGCATGCCACAGTTTGAGCAGTTCACGCAGCTCATGCTCTCTTTAGAAAACACAGGACTTTTTGATCATAAAGGCCAGCTCATTGAAAAAAGGCCACAAATTTTTCATTGTCTGCAAGAGCTCATTGAAGCCTTTAACAGCGCCCTTTACGCCTTTCGCCTACATGTAGAAAAACTAGAAGTGGCACTCCAAATCAAAACTTCTGTCTTTGGATACTACCCGCAAACCGTCAACTACAGAGCTGACCTGGAAGAAATACGCAGTAAAATGGGCTCCTACCCTTATCTTACAGTCACAGCATCGGATAAAGAGGGGCGCCTTTTACCTCTTGGGATCGTGCCAGCAGGAGAGCTTCATAAACCCCTTTTAGGAACAGTGAGCCTCCGCGATTTTTGCAACCGCGAAGAGGCTAAAATTCCCTCTTACCTCGATATTATTAGCGTCATCGATCATCATAAAAGCGTCCTAAATACGAGCGCGCCAGCTGTTGTTTATGTCTGCGATGCACAGTCTTCCAACGCACTTCTTGCAGAAATTGCCTTTCGCATCAACGATCTCTACAGCACAGCTGGAATGACATCTGAAGAGATTGAAAAACACATTCAAGAGCTTACACACAACCTCACCTCCCCAACAGCAAGTAGACTGCTGCAAAGACTACTACAAAAGCAAAGAGCTGCAAGATATAAAGAAGAATTTTTTATAGCGCCTGAAAGAGAGTACACGGAGTATCTGCATTTTCTATATGCCATTTTAGACGACACTGATCTTCTTTCAAAAGTCTCTCCCCGAGATGTGGAAAGCGTCGCTTCCCTACTCAATCGGCTAAAAACCCTCTCTCTTAAAAAAGAGGTAGAAATTATCTCCCTTGAAGACCTACCCAAAGACAGCAGCTTCGCTATAAAAGCCGCAGAGAGGATCCTCCAAAATCCCGATATGTATTCTTTATATCGCAAAATTTACATTCAAAAAGAAAAACGCGTTGAAGAAAACATGATCTTGTGCGCAGAGGGCAAATCCTCGACCTTTTTTGCAGATACTAAAGAGCAAAATGGCTGCTGCAGAATCGGACAAACAAAGCTCTTTGCAAGCAATGAGCCCACCTTTGCACGCTACCAAGACACACTAAGACATCTCTGGAGAGTAGACGCTGAAACACTATATAAAGACAAAACTGAAATTGATTTGCATATGCACATGATCAGCACAATTGCAGGGGCTGAGGATGTCTTTTCTGGAAAACGGGGCTCGTATACACATCAAGATGAGCTATGGATATGGAGCGCCCCTTCAGAGCAATCAATTGGACACCTTAAAAGCTTTTTAAACGCCTTTAAAGAACTTTCTGTTCTACAAGAATGCAAAATAGAAGCTCTATTTTATGGTCCTAGAGGCCCTGAGCTGGAGCGCTTCTTCAAAGAGAGCTTTATCCCCATTCCATCAAAACAAATCGCTACAACCGAGGGCTCTTTGATCCTTCTTCGCTTCAAAGCAGGAGCCATCAACTCGCGTAAAGCAATGATCTCCCCCTATCTCCCAAGGCTAACCTCTTAACAAATAGACCTCTTTCGAAATTCGATTTTTTTTAAAATCGAATTTCGAAAGAGGTCTAATTTTTCACGCCCACATCGTGGTACTTATGTGAACTTTTATACCAAACGCGATAAATAATTTTATATTTGAGCGCGTTTGGTATTACAACTAGCTAGAAGCGTTCTCTTCCAAAATTTCCAAATTCACACGAATACCATTGCGACTTGCAACAGACATAAGAAGCGTGCGAATGGCGTTAATAGTTTTACCTTTTTTGCCGATAATTTTACCAATATCCGACTTCTCTACACCAAGTTCTATAATCAATGTGTGAGTACCTCCCACTTCATTGATACGCACTTGATCTGGATGATCTACTAAATTTTTGACAATGTACTCGACAAATTCTTTCATATTTCGATCCTCGTTTAGCAGCAAAAGATGTACAGGGGACAAATATCCCCTTGACGCTTGAACATACATCAAAAAGAGCTTATTAAGCTAGTGGTTATCCCGAATTCTTGTAAAAAGGTGGAAAAATCGGCAGGCATCGGAGCCACGCATTCAAGCAAAGTGCCCGTGATAGGATGGGTAAAACTAAGAGATCTTGCATGTAAAAGCTGGCGTATTGCTCCATACTGAGTGTTGATTTTGGGGTTGCCATATACCCCATCACCTAAAATAGGGGCCCCAATATGTGCCATATGAACCCGAATCTGGTGGGTTCTTCCTGTAATAGGTTGCACCTGAACAAGGCTAAGTGGGCCCCACTTTGCAATGGGCCGGCAGAAGCTTTTAGCCTCCCTTCCTCCCTCAAGGCGCACACACATTTTTTGCCGATGGCTAGGATGCCTACCTATTGCCCCCTCTATCAACTGCTGTTTGGGGTCTCCAATGCAAATGGCAAGATAGCGCTTGGAAACAGAGCGGGTGCTAAAAAGATGGGTAAGCTTTGCATGTACACAGTGGTTTTTTGCAGCCAATAGCACACCTGAAGTATCTTTATCCAACCTATGCACAATGCCCGGACGGGTGTCTCCTGGATTTATCTCTAGAGTTTTACAGTGAAAGGCCAGCCCTTGCGCGAAGGTCCCGGCTAGATGACCCGGAGCGGGATGGACAACCATCCCAGCTGGTTTATTCACTACAAGCAGGTGTTCATCTTCAAAAAGAATATCTAAGGGAATTTCCTCTGGGGAAAACGCAGGGGCCTCTTTCGATATAAATGACACCGTAATACTATCTTCTTCTGAAACAAAGGCGCGCTTTTTACATCCCTTTCCATTAACAAGGACTGCGCCCTTTTCGATCAAATCTTGAAAATAGGTTCTCGAATAGTTTGGGTATTTACCCACAAGCCACGCATCTAAACGGCTACTGGTCCTTTCCTTCAATTTGATCCTTAATTTTTTTAGCTGTTTCGTGGGCCTTGGCTGTATTTTCTTTAATCTGTGCAATCATAGAGTTTAAAAGCTGAGCCATTGCCTTTGCAATTTGATCTGGGGTAGCTGTCGGGCCTAGGAGCTTGGCAAATCCAGAAGGGACCTTGGAATCTAAAGGATGCTGATGGGGCATTTGTGGTGGCCCACCTACGGGTTCTATAGAATTTGACATAAGGAATAACCTCCTCTTTATCCTAATATTACCATGGTAATCAGATAATAGATAATCCTTTTGATTTATTAGGAATTTTTCACTATGTTCTAAAATAAAATTCTGGAGGGCATGTGCAAGTTGGCGTTATAGGCATAAGTCACAGATCCTCAGACCTTACACTACGCGAAGAGGTTGCCAAAGCGTGCACCCACAGCCTATACTTTGACTACTCTCTTCCTCTGATTTTGCTAACAACCTGTAACCGAACTGAGCTCTATTTTAGCGCAGAGGACCTAGCAGAAGCCCATAGCCACTTGCTAGCTTGGCTGCGCTCTAAACTCTCTATAGCATTCGATCATAAAATCTATTCTTATTTTGGTATTGAGTGTTTTACGCATCTAACCAAAGTGGCATCGGGACTAGACAGTGTGATTGTCGCAGAGACAGAAATCCAGGGCCAGGTGAAAAGAGCCTATAGTGAAGCATCTAAATTCCAATCCCTTCCAAGCTGCATGCACTATCTTTTCCAAAAAACATTAAAAATTGCAAAACAAATCAGAGAACATCTTCCCCCACCAAATTCTCTGGAAAAAACCCTACTACATATTGCAAACTCCGTATTCCATACTATGGAAAAAAAACCTATTCTTTTTATAGGAAACTCGCAAATTAATAGAAAAATTTTACACTACTTCAAAAAACGGGGATCTGAGAATTGTCTTATCTGCACACGCAGCCCCTCATCTACAGAATGCGTCCCTTGGGAAACTGTGCACACATGGCACAAATACCCCCTGATTATCTGCGGGACACACCAAAGTAGATATATTTTGGGGCCAGAAACTGCGCCTTCTCAGCTAAATACACGTCTTATTTTTGATTTGAGTATGCCACGAACTGTAGACCCAAGGCTCAAGCACCATCCGCAAATTCTATTGATGAATCTTGAAGACTTAAGACCCCATCTTTCCGGACCAGAAACGATGCATGCTCGCAGCATGCATGAACTGCGCTCTTGTGTTGAAAAGTATTACCATCTCTTCCAGACAAA
Source organism: uncultured Chlamydiae bacterium (assembly GCA_945957075.1). Taxonomy (GTDB): domain Bacteria; phylum Chlamydiota; class Chlamydiia; order Chlamydiales; family Rhabdochlamydiaceae; genus CAMFJP01. The sequence goes on along the minus strand of CAMFJP010000036.1, from coordinate 1,610 downwards.
ACCCACCTCAAAAGAATTCTGCTTAATTAGGTGGGAGTCCTAAATCGTTGCGTAGCCAAATGATCTGATTCTGTAGGTCCCCGGGTGTCGCCTGCGGATTCCACTGTGCATGATGAACTCTCTGCGCATCCTGAACAAAGGCCGGGAAGACATGCGAACCCTGGTGCGTTATAGAAAGAACAGCTTTTAAAACAATGTCCTCATGAGAAGACTGTCTAATGGCTCTTTTTCTTTCTTTACACATCGTGACATACTCTACCCTATCCAAAAGCAATGATGCAACATCGCACGCATATTCTATGTCATGCGGAAATAGCTGTGCAAGGTATTGTTCTGCCTCTAAAAACGCCCCTATTCTATCTTGGGGTCTATAAAAGGCTAAAGCGCACTGCACAGCAAATAAATCCATATTCTTCAACTTTGCGCGCTCACCCTCCCAATAACTCTTTTGCTGCACATCTTGCATCTGCTCACACTGTTTAATATGTGCCTCACACTGTTCTATAGAGCGCTGAACAAGAAGCTCTGCCATATGAACACGTTTTGCAGCTTCTAACTGCCCTGCAGAATGTGAATGTTGCCCAATAATTTTTGGGAGGTGATCTCTCGCAAAACCAGCTCCGGTTTTTGGAAGGTTCATTTCAGGCGTCCTTTGCAGTGGTTTTGGACCTGTAGATAGACCTCTTTCTCCTTTTTTCCATTCTGCATGCCGAACAGCTGGGGGAGATACTCTATGCATAGCAGCTTCAATACGTCCCAATATTTCCTGATGCATGGGGGCCACTTCATTTACAAGGTCGACCTCATAGCGCTGGCCATCTTGGGTTGTATAATAAGCGATTTTTTTCGACATATTAATATCGACACTGACAGCTTGTGGGTGCAACATCATTTGAAAATGGTGTAAAAGCTGCGATAGTGTTTCTGTCTCAAGATCGTCCATAGGCCTTGCAATCACACTGTGACCGCTACCCTCTGTACGCATACGTGCTCTACTAACAGCTACTGGTTGCGGCGGTACAAACAGAGGCTGTGGCCCATAAGGACCATGCCCCTGTGCCGCCCCCCCTCCGTGAACAGGGGGGAAGCCACGAATAGCTTGCATTGCGGTAACGCATGTAGGCGGCACACCTTGAATGTGCGGCACACCTTGAATGCTTTGGTATGCACACACACATGTGGGGGACACACCTCGGATGCCTTGGTATCCTGTTACAGCTGTAGTAGGGGGTGCCATTGTCATTCTCCTTTATTATGCTCTTACAACCGCAGAGTCGTTGATCTGCTTGAGCGCCTGGATTTCTTGCAGCATCTTGTCTGCTTGTGCTTGCTGCTGCTGGGCCGTTGAACTTGCGCCCTGCTGAGCCATCTGTGTTTGTGTCTGTTCAAGAGCTCTTGTTTCTTCTTGACGTGCTTTTTCAGTGGTAAATGTTGCCTGCGCTGCTTGAGAACCCGCTTGCGTCAACCCTGTTCCAAACTGTCCCCACATCTGGCATAGCTGCTGGGTTGTTTGGATCTGTGTTGCGATACGGTGTACACTGCGTGAGCTTTCATCGATCTCACCGTTAATCGCATCCCTTGCTCTATAACTGTCTCTTATACACATCTGA
>CAMFJP010000035.1 GCA_945957075.1 uncultured Chlamydiae bacterium | reverse complement strand
ATAATAGTCCAGATAAATCACTTCTTTCGTACGAAAATATGCAATTTTTCTGGAATATGTATCTATCCTCTGTTGAAGAAGGTAATAATCCTTTTGCATCCCCTCTTAAAAATGAAAATTTTTCTGGGCTACCCTCCTGCTTTATTATTACAGCTGAATATGATGCTCTTAAACACGAAGGAGCAGCTTACAAAGAAGCTCTCCAAAAAGCAGGAGTAAAGGTTCAGTCTGAAAACTATCCAGGAGTAATCCACGGTTTTCTCGATTTGCCACTGGCAGATGCTATTAAAAAAGAGGCTATAAAGGATATTGCAAGATGGGTAAAAAAACTCTAAATTAGCATACCTAAAGGGATGCAAATGAAACATTTAATTGGTTTATTTCTTTTAATCGGAACCTACTTACATGCAGATGTTTCTTATTGGGATAATGACATGGTACGCTCCTATGTCCATTATTCCGATTTACAGCGTCGATGGGCTTGGTCTTTTTTAGCACCTCATCTAAAAGAAATTCAGCCTGATGCCAAGATTTTAGACATTGGGTGTGGCGATGGTAAAATTACAGCCGATATAGCTAAATTTATCCCTAAAGGGTCAATTTTAGGGATTGATTTATCAAACTCTATGTTGGAATGGGCAAAGAAACAATATCATTCTCTGGAATATCCTAACTTGTCTTTTAAAGAAAGAAGCTTTCTTGAAACAGGGTTAGTTGATCAATTTGATTTGATCATTTCTTTTTGCGCACTTCAACATTGTGCAGACCAAAGAGGTGCATTGGGTGAAATTTCAAAGATTCTAAAACCAAATGGCAAAGTACTCATTTTAGTTCCAGCGATGAATAACAAGGCTTGGAATCAGGCTCGAGCAAAAGTGCAAGCCTCACCTAAATGGGCGCCTTATTGGCAAGGATATAGCCCCCGCAAATTTCTAAGCGTGCAACAGTATGAGGACTTATTGAAAGAAACAGGGTTTCATGTTGTAAAAATAGAAAATATCCAAACCATGGATCCCTTTATTGATAAAGATGAAATATTGGATTGGTTAGAGGGTACTTTTGCACCAGTTGTTCCAAAAGATCAGGCACGTGAATTTTATCGTGAGTGGATTGAAGAATTCCTGCAATCAGACTCACAATCAACTGATGAAAGAGGCACTATCTATGCCAAACTTGGATTTATAGGAATAGAAGCAACTCGTTAACTCTTTCAACTTAAAGCAATTCTCAAAAAATTTTGGAAAAAATTTTTAGAAGTCTCTCTTTAGGACGATTTTCATAAATGTGAAGAGGTACCGCTTCTATTTAAGGAGCATACCCCCTTTGTTTTTCCAAGGTGTTCGTTCCATCTACTGGGAGTCCCATTAGTTGTTCCAACATAGCTTGGTATTATTTGCTATCGCTTTGACAAGCTCACTTTTCTTGACATAACCGTAGAAGCCTTCGGGAAATGACTCATGTTACGCAGCCGCAGGCTCTGCCGCGTAACATGAATGATTAATTGGGTGAGAGTTCATTTAATCTCCTGATCTATCTGGGTTTGATAGAGAAGGTGAGCATTGATAGAGATTGCACAGACCAATAATGCTTAAGTCTTGAAAGCATTTAGGCAAATATTCCCCAGCAATCTCAGCATGACGCTCTGCATTCTCTAAGTGGTCGATTTCTTGGCTTATTTCAAATCGATCTTGCCAGTACTTTACCTGCTCGAGGTGAGTGGCAATCATGCTGCGAGTGTGCGCATCGTTTGCAAACATAATTAAAAGTCTCCAAGATCTTGTATCACCGCCCGTAAGCTTTTTTTCCGAAATAATTGGCTCATTTGGTTTTGCCTCCTTTCAGTAATCTGAAAAGGGTGATAGGCAGTACCAAACGTCGCTTTTTGAATTTTATAAAAGCTGCAGCTAGACCATTTTCTTCGCTTTCGTAGGCCATTTTACGAAGGCTTCCCATGTTCGGCCATGAGTAGGTGTTTGCGAAATGTTTGAATGTTAATGGTATTTCTTCTCTTTCACCGGTCATTTGGATATTGCTTCCTGATTGATCGACAAAAAGAGCTGCCGGAATTTGATATTTCCCACTCATAAAAGTTCTCCTTCATTTTAATGTGATTGCATTTCTTCATATTTTATTAAGAGACTGATTTTAAGTAAGAAAGCTAGAAAATTAGCGGGGTATTTTTATCTTAAAAAAAGCTAGCCAGTCGAGAAGTATAGCAGCATAAAAGAAGGCAATAAAAAAAAGAGGAGCTATTTTTTTAGCGCCCTTTTTTGCTGAATCCCCGCACTTTTTCGCTTTGAGGTCTTGGGTCTAATTGAAAGAAGCGCACTTTTCTTTTCCATTCATCAACAGAATAGGGCTTAGAAAACCTGCAACGACGGCAATAGTAGTCATAAACATCATCGTGGTTTGCTGCAGGGTTCTTATCCCAATATTCTTTTGTATGTTTTTGAAGCTCTTCCACTTTGAGCTGTGGACGTGTTTTTTTACCGATGACTAGATCTGACGCCTTGCTGACACCATCTTTCTGCTTTTCATCAAGAATAGGACGAACATGAACAAGAAGGCGATCCAAGTATTTTTCACAAGCTTTTCGAGAAAATTTACAGGCTAGATCAAGGGGCAAAATAAAATCCCGTTTATCATTTAAAAAACCATCTCCAGCAAATCTAGCCCATAAATCCTGTCGAGCTAGCCATGACGCCATTTGAAAAGAAGAGTTGCTTGCTCGTTCCCAATGCAGGTACTTTGTCTCTTCCCATTTGCCTTGGATAACAGGCAGCTGCTGGGTCTGAGGGTAAGAGGATGATTGATAGATTTGTTCTAAAAGGCACAGACGATCCCAAAAATAGACAGGATCTAGCTCCATTGAGGTTTGAATATACTGAGCATACAATACCTTGTTAGCCGATATACGACGCTGTTGATTATGTTCCAAGAACTGCAAAAGCTTTTCTGAACATTCGCCGCAGTTAAACTTTATCTTATATTCCACAAATGCATTATAGATGCGATCAAATGGCATTTGAGAGGAAAAGCCTTTGTTTTTTATGAGCAGATGTTTGATGCGAACCAATTCTTTACCACATGCCAGCTGTGGGCATTTCTTCCAAAGAAAAGTCCACTCAGCCTCCACAGCTTCTATAGCTTGTTCATTGAAAGATTCTTTTCTCTTTTGACTCTCTTTCTCTAAATCCTTAACCCATTTTTCAGTAATGGGATGATGCCGAAGAGCTTCTATCAGCCCAACAAAATGTGCCAAAAAACTAATCCCTATTTCACATGACCTAGTAGTTTCTATTGCTGCTGTGAGAGCTTTTTCAAATAGATGAGGCTGATTAGGCAGTTGAATTTTCATTGTTTCCTGGGATGTTAAGATTGTTATTGGTTTTTTGAAGCAACTTCGCCAAATGTGCTTTATTGAAGTGAGCGTATCTTCTAGTCATAACGGGAGAGCGATGACCTAGGACTTCCATCAATTCTCCTTGAGTTGCTCCAGACATGGCGAGATGCGAAGCGGCAGTATGGCGAAGCGAATGGAATACTATGTCTTTTATATTCAATGACTTAAGCACAGACTGGAAAGCTTTTCGGATCATTGTGTAAGTGGGCAATCTAGAAGGGTTTTTAGATGGAAATACATAATCTTCATTTTGATTGGATGCATTCCAACCTTTCAGAAAATTGTATATTTGATCTGGCATAGGTAGCACTCTCACATCATGGTTTTTCGTGACTTCAAGGGTGATAAGTCGATGCTCGAAATCCAAATTTTTCTGCTTTAACGCAGCGATCTCGCCATAGCGTAGGCCGAGAGATGCCGCCATAAGAACCATGCCGTAAAGATTGCGATTCTTATCGCTCTTTACACGCTTGAAGAAGCGCTTGGAGCTCTTCCTTGCTAAGAAATCGTGTCCTTCCTTTATTTTCAGGAAGCTTTGAGACCTTTCTAAAAGGATTTTCATTAATCCATTCCCATTCAGAGGCGGCCAATGAAAAAGCTTTTCTTAATGTGGCAAAGTACCGATTGACCGTTGGACCAGATCGAGGAGTTTTTCTAATGGTATTTTCACTGAGAAGCGCTTGCTTAGCTTGCGAAAGCAAAGAAGGCGTGACATCACATAATAGCTTATGCCCATAGTGCTTACGCCACCAAGCCAAATGATGGACTTGGCTCCTAAGTCGCTTTGGGAATCGACTTAAGTAGATGGTCTCATATTGTTCTATCAGATCGTTGACTGTGTATTTACGTGCCTTAATTTTTTGAGGAAGTTTTCCTTCCAAGATGTCGCTTTCAGTCGAACGTACCCAATTTTTAGCTTTAGTAAGCGTGTCAAATACTTCCCTGAGAGGCTTGGCTCCCTTTCTTCTTACTTCTGCATGAAAACTAAAGGTGCCATCTTTTTTCGGATACTTGCGAATGCAACGGATGTTGTCTGATCTCTTTGCCATAGTCTTTACCTGAATAGAGTGATTATAAATTATTTGGAATAAAAGGGAATAGGATAGTTAATCCGTTGTTCCAATTCGGGTTTCCCCAGATAAATTGCAAAAATGATAAACAAACTTTGCGCTTTTTACGCAATTTTTCCGCAACGAAGATAAAAGTTGATAGGAAAAGAGGTTGTTTTGGGTTTAGAAGGTTTGAAGGCAAAGTTGTTCTGATTGATTCAGACCAGTTGCGTAAAAAATGCGGAAAATGGGACTTTTGATAAGATTCTTGCATAGTGACTCCTTACGTTAAAAAACGTTCAGAGCTATATACAAATGGGAATAAAAAAAGTGGCCAGAACTGGAATCGAACCAGCGACACAAGGATTTTCAGTCCTCTGCTCTACCGACTGAGCTATCTGGCCATCAGAAGCCAAAAGGGTATCTCAAGAGACATTTTTATAGCAAGAGCTCTTGTTGTTAGAGTTGCGCGTTTCTCACCCCGCCTTATCATAGAAAATCATATCCTTGACAATATCAACAGCCTCTTGCATCTGTAAATCTTCTTCACCCCAATCAGCCCCTAAAAATGTTTCTGGATGTGCTTTTGCAGATTCCACAGCCTGTGAGAAAATTTGAAAATTCGCATTTCGCTCCAAACGAAAAGCGCTATTTTTTTGAAGCCGAGGAAGCATACTTACCCATTTTTGCTCCTGTTTTTGTAAATAGGGAACATAGTGGTACTGCAACCAACTGCGCGTAGCCCCCTCAACATCCGCAAGAGGATCTACGTAAAGAGGAGGCATATGATCCCCCGGTAAAGGATACTCTAAATACTTCTCACCAATTCGATAAGGAGCATAGACAGTTGGAACCACAACATCTGCAAGAACCCCCTCTATTTGCGTCGACTTCCCAGAGACCGTATAATACCTCCCCACTGTCACCTTAAAAAAAGCCCGCGCATTTTCATCGGTCACTGTTTGATATTGAATCGTCCCCTTGCCATACGATCTTTTATCCCCTACAACCAAAGCGATTCCATAATCTTGAAGCGCCTGGGCCACAATTTCAGCAGCAGAAGCAGAGGCCTTTGAATGCAAAATAACAAGAGGCCCATCGTAATACACGCGGCCATCAATATTGCGAAAATACTGCACATCCTCATGAGCATATTTAGAAACAACAATAATCCCGCTTTTAACAAAAAGACTTACAACTTTAATCGCCTGACTCAAAAACCCCCCGGAATTGCCACGAAAATCCATGACCAAACCAAGTAGCTCACCCTTTCCCCTAAGCTCCCGAATTGCATCTAAAATATCCTGCGCACATCCAGCTCCCCCCTGACTTTCATAAAATGCAGGAACAATAATCTTTCCAATAACACCACTGCCAAAAGGCTCTGCCGTCACCTGCACCCTTTCAGAAGACATCACAATTTTTTCACGAACAAGGGTAACCCTTTCATCCATCCTCTCCCCTGAAGAAGCAACACGGCCAACAACAAGCGTTACAGAAGACCTGCCTTTTCCCTTCAAAAGATCCAATACCTCCTCATAAGTCGCATTCAAAGTAGGCTTCCCATCTATAGATAAAATTAAATCCCCTGGATAAATCTTTTGAGATTTATCTGCAGGCCCTCCCGGAATAACGTTTACAATAAAAACCCCATCAACCCCCTCCCTAACAACAATCCCAACACCTTCAAACTGTTTTTCCAAACTAGCACGCAATTCAAATGCCTCTTCTGGGGAAAAATACATCGTATGTGCATCCAAACTTCTTGCCATCACCTTTAAAATACGCATAGACTGCGCATGCAGGTGCGCACTTGCAGACAATAAAAACGCTCTCTCCTGTTTTTCAAAATAGCGACTGGCAAAAGCTACCATCTTGTGCTGTCTCTCCACAGAAAGAGATTCAAAAGAAGCTCCCTGCAACTCGCCAGAAATCATAGCCCACAAAGAATGTAAACAGCGACTTTGAAGTTCCTGCTCTGTGGCAGCATAGGCAGCATAAGGCAATCCACCCACATTGATTGAATTATAATCGAATAAAGCACGCGCTTTACGCGCTCTTTTAATCGCAAAAGTCATCATGGCATCCATATCCTGAAAGACTGGAAATGCATCCTTCCGATACGCACGCACCATCTGAATTAACGTCTCTTCATCGAGATTAAGAAATTTTTTGACCTCGCTATCCAAAAGATAAATTTTATAAGGATCTAACTGCTCGATATATAATTTTACAGCACGCTTCATAATCAAAGGCGACAACGCGTTGTAACAAATATGATTTTTCATCATCGCATCCATCGAAATCCTCACATCCTCTTTCTTCAGCTTTGGAGGTCCAGCTTCAATTGAAACCACACACATCATCCATGCCACAAAGCACAGAAAGCCCTTTTTTCCTAAATAATTCATCTGGTTTACCCCGCTACAACAGAAGATGCCTTTGCAAATAATTCGCCACATGGCTATATTTTCCGAATATCTCTATTTTGTTTCATTATCAAGCGTTTTTTTAAGGAGAAGGCGCCCATGCCTACAATCAACCAACTGGTCCGCACAGGTCGAGCTCCCAAAAAAAGGAGAAAAAAATCGCCCGCACTGCAAAAATGTCCTCAAAAAAGGGGTGTCTGCCTTCAAGTTAAGACAAAAACCCCAAAAAAGCCTAACTCAGCCCTACGAAAAGTCGCTTGGGTTCGCCTATCCAATGGTCAAGAGGTTATTGCGTATATTGGAGGAGAAGGACATAATCTTCAAGAGCACAGCATCGTCTTGGTTCGCGGTGGAAGAGTAAAAGACCTTCCCGGCGTTCGCTATCACATTGTACGCGGTGCACTTGATTGCGCAGCAGTAAAAGACCGCAAAAAATCTAGATCGAAGTACGGAGCAAAGCTCCCTAAGTAAATTAAGAGGACGTAATTCATGTCACGAAGAAGACGCGCTGTAAAAAGACAAATCGATGCAGATCCGGTATATAACAGCTGCCTCGTTGCCAAATTCATCAATAAACTCATGAAAGGCGGCAAAAAATCGCTGGCCAGCAGAATAGTTTATAATGCTATAGACAAGTTCTCTAAACGCGTTAAAGTCACAAATCCCCTTGAAGCTTTTGAACAGGCTCTGGAAAACGCAAAGCCCGCCTTAGAAGTTAAGTCCAGACGTATTGGAGGCGCAACGTACCAAGTGCCGGTAGAAATCCCGACAGAGCGCCGCGTATCTATGGCTATGGCATGGATTATCGGTTTTTCTCAAGACAAAGCGGGCAAGTCCATGGAAGATGGTCTAGCCCTTGAGCTTGCAGATTGCTACCTAGGCCAGGGATCCAGTATCAAGAAAAAAGATGACACACACCGCATGGCAGAAGCCAACCGCGCTTTTGCTCATTACAAGTAAGGAATAAAGACCATGAGCGGCAAACGCCCCGAAACAGATTTATTAGAAAATGTTCGTAACATTGGCATTATGGCGCATATCGATGCCGGTAAAACGACCTGCACAGAGCGCATTCTCTACTACTCTGGAAGACTCCATCGCATTGGAGAGGTTCACGAGGGGGCAGCCACCATGGACTTCATGGAACAAGAAAGGGAACGAGGAATTACCATCACCTCCGCTTCCACAACAGTCTACTGGAAAAACAGTAAAATCAACATCATCGACACACCAGGTCACGTTGACTTTACAGTAGAAGTGGAAAGGTCTCTACGCGTTCTTGATGGTGCAGTTGCTGTATTTGACTCTGTGGCTGGGGTGCAACCACAGTCCGAGACAGTATGGAGACAAGCCACACGTTACGGCGTTCCCCGTATTGCGTTTGTAAACAAAATGGATAGAGTCGGAGCCGACTATTTCATGTGTATCAACTCCATGAAAGAAAAGCTGGGGGCCAATGCCGTCGCTGTACAATGCCCTATCGGGTCTGAGTCCGCCTTTAAAGGAATGGTTGACCTTGTCACCATGAAAGCATATCTCTTTCTCGATGAAACGCTAGGCGCACAATTTGAAACCACAGAAATCCCAAACGATCTTCTAGATACCTGCAAAAAAATGCGCATGGAGATGCTTGAAGAATTGGCAACATTGGACGAAACAAACGAAATCTTCATGATGAAGGTGTTAGAAGATCCAGATTCTCTAACTCCAGAAGAAATTCATGCAGTCATTCGCAAGGGCGTTGTGTCCAACCGCATCAACCCTGTACTATGCGGAACAGCATTTAAAAACAAAGGAATCCAGCCTCTTCTAGACGCAGTTGTTGCATGGATGCCCTCACCTCTTGATCGCGGTATTATTAAGGGCATGCACGTTTCTACAGGGGAGCCTATGGAGCTTACCCCCAGTGACAGCAGCCCACTTGCAGCCCTCGCCTTTAAAATTATGTCAGACCCCTATGTGGGAAGACTTACCTTTGTGCGCATCTACGCAGGAACCCTATCAAAAGGCGTCTCACTTCTAAATACAACAAAAGACAAAAGAGAGCGCGTCTCCCGTCTTTTGGAAATGCACGCAAACCAACGCAAAGACAGAGAAGAATTCTTTACAGGGGATATCGCAGCCTGCATTGGACTTAAGTACACAAGCACAGGTGACACCCTATGCGCAGAAAACAATCCTCTCCTACTAGAAAAAATGGAGTTTCCAGAGCCTGTAATCTCCATGGCAATTGAGCCTAAATCTAAAGCAGACAGAGAAAAACTCTCCCTAGCTTTAAGCTCACTATCTGAAGAGGACCCCACTTTCCGCGTAACAACGCACGAAGAAACAGGACAAACGATCATCTCTGGGATGGGAGAGCTCCATTTGGAAATTCTGCGCGACCGCATGCTACGTGAGTTCTCGGTAGAGGCAAACGTCGGCGCTCCCGAAGTGTCCTACAAAGAGACTATTACAATCCCAAGCACCTCAGAAACAAAATACGTCAAGCAGTCCGGAGGTCGAGGACAATACGCGCACGTTTGTCTCGAAATCGAACCCAATGAAAAGGGCAAAGGCAATGAGGTTGTAAGTAAAATTGTAGGGGGCGCCATCCCTAAAGAATACATCAACCCCTGTATTAAAGGGATTGAAGAGGGGCTCGCAACAGGTGTTCTTGCAGGCTACAATCTTGTCGATGTTAAAGTTGCCATCACCTACGGTTCTTATCACGAAGTTGACTCTAGTGAAATGGCATTTAAAATTTGCGCCTCCATGGCAATTAAAGATGCAGCGCGCAAAGGCAAGCCTGTTCTTCTAGAACCTATCATGAAAGTCGTTGTCACGACTCCAGAACAGTTTATGGGCGATATCATTGGAGACGTTAACAGAAGACGGGGTAGAATTGTAAACCAAACGACGCTAAAAGGAACCGTTGAGATTGAATCTGAAGTTCCTCTTAGTGAAATGTTTGGATATTCGACTCAACTACGTTCTCTTAGCTCTGGCAGAGCAACGTATACCATGGAGCCGAGCCACTTTGAGCGTGTGCCCACAAAAATTCAAGAAGAAATTGCAAAGAAGTAAGGAATTCTCATCATGTCTAAGCAAAGCAGACAAAAGATTCGTATTCGTCTTAAAGGCTACGATCAGCGCGTATTGGATAGAGCTACTGCTGATATCGTTGAAACAGCAAAGCGCACAGGCGCCCGTATTGCGGGTCCTTTTCCTATGCCTACTAAGCGCGAGTTGTATACCGTGCTTAGATCCCCTCATGTGGATAAAAAATCCCGTGAGCAATTTGGGATGAGCACACACATTCGCCTACTCGACATCTTAAATCCAACTCCTGACACCATAGACAAGCTCAAAGTGCTTCCTGTGGCCGCGGGCGTTGACATTAAAATCAAAGTCGCTTAAAGCCACTCTAGACCTCTTTCGAAACCTGCTTTGTTTGAAAAACTAATGAAATTTCGAAAGAGGTTTATTCATTACCTAGGGGGCGTTGTTGCGCAATTGTCAAGTAGATCTACATAGTCCCCACAATTTTCAAAG
>CAMFJP010000034.1 GCA_945957075.1 uncultured Chlamydiae bacterium | reverse complement strand
AAGCGGGGGACAATGCCGCAGGACTTGTCCCCGACATGTCTCTATAAGCTAGCTACAAGCCTTCTGATCTCTTTTCTTTTTTCGCGTAACATGAGTTACTCATCTCTTGCGCGCAAGGCGCGCCTCTGCGTGCTCTGTGGTGAAAATCTATTTAACTTATGTTACAAGACAGAATTAGAATCTGCGTAACATGAATAAATAACCTAAAGTTCAGGCTGCTAATCACGGTTTTCTTGTTATACTCACGCCAGTTGGGTTTACGTATCTTCGGGATTCCTTTGTTTGTCTTGCTACATCAGTAAAGGAGTTTCTTTATTTTAGGGTCTTTTTCTCAAGACTTCTTCTTAGAATTTTTCAACACAGCCCAAGCCTGCTTGCTTTTTTAAAACATCCTCTGTTTGAAGAAGTTTTTGATATTTTGCGGTAATGGGTTCTTGTAAATGTGGGGAGATTCCTTCTTTACAGGCATCGATCAGATGGCGCAGCATGCGCGATTTGATCCATTTATAGGTCGCAAGGCGCTCGCTATCTGTTCCGGGGACATGTGTTAAAATATAGTGGCGTAAAAATGCCATGATACATTGTGCGGAGCAGGTTCCCCTTTTTTGTACTTGTTCATAGTCTATTGGAGATTGGGAAGGGGGCTCTTCAGTTCCAAGAGAGCGTAAAAATGTGTAAAATAGGGTGTCGTTTGGGGCTGTGTTGTAAATGCATCTAGATGCTATGCGCTTTAAAGTGTTTTCTGTTTGGGGGTAGGAAATTGTCATGTGTGTTTGAAAGTGTCGGGGAGATGCAGTGCCTTTTGCATGGTTGCCGAGTCCATATCCTGTATTATAAACTGTAACCCCGTCTTTTTCTAAAGCTAGCGCAGTAGCATGTGCAGTTAATGAGCCTGTACGCAAAACAGCGAATCTTCTTTCTGGAAGACTTAGTAGCTCGTAAATATCTTCTTCTGGAGTCAACGTAAAGGGTTTTGGTTCATTTTCTTTTTCAAGAGTTGTTAAGGAAGCGATCAAGTTGTCAATGCAGTTTAAAAGTATAGGATTATCTTTTATTTCGGATCTTACTAAATATAGTCCGCGCAATAGTAGTATAATATGATATGTCGAATTTCCGATTGGATAATTTTCATAAAAGGACAGGTTCGGAAAATCCTTTTGACATTTATCTAAAGCTATTGCGTATAATGAATTATTTATTTTTTCAAGGTGAATGGGGGCAGATAGGAAATTGATATCATAAGCTTTAGGAATTAAATAGTACCATTCTGGTTTTGTTAAACAGAGAGCGATGACGTCTGTAGCCAGTGGAGGGAATGGGTTTTTTTGTAATTTATTAATATTATATAAGAGTCTTTGGATGGGTTGTTTTTTGTAAGGAATCTCTGGTTTATTCCATTCATATAAAAACAGTTTTTCGTGGCTTGCGTAGCTCTCTGGGGTCAAGGGAGGGTGGTTTATAATTGGCTCTGGATGAGTAAAAGAGGTTCTTAATAGGGTTTCTAGATGTGGTGCAGTGGGATTTTGTACATGTTGGGTAATCCAGCTAAATGCTTCATGCTCGCGTTGTGCGAGCATATGAGCAAACTCCTGCATAATGGTTGCTTGTTGCTTGTCTAGTCTGTGTTCGGAAATCGAAGCTACTATTTCATTGTAGTATTTTTTAAGTTGTAGGATATCTAATGTGGAAGGGGCTGTCAGTTCTTCTTGTGCAAATTCTATGAATTTTTTTATTTTATAGTAGGGCATCTGCATTACCTGATCTATTACACTTTCAGGAAATTCAGATAAATAATTTTCTGCAATGCCCGGGAATCGATTTTCTATGAAAACAATTAATGGAGCTATTTCTTCAGCCGTATTGTAGAAGTAGTGGATGATAAAGAGAAAAAAATGATCGGTGGATATGCTTGCAATAATAGATAGGCATTCAAATTTTATTTCTTGATTTTCTATTGCCTCTAAAGAGGGTGCCCATGTAACTAAAACGTCTGGATTTTTATCCGCTAACATGCGAATAAGTCTTGGTATTTTTGTTTCGTCATCTAGTGAAAGTGAAATTATAGAGGAAGCAAAAAGGTTTGCATCTTGATCTAGTATTGTTTCGGCAAGTGTAAATAGTTGCTCTTCGCTTTCTATTCTAAATTTTTTTATATTTTGTGTGAAATTATATGGATCGGTTTTTGCTAAATGTAGCGCCCGTGTATAGCTTGTGTCTTCTTGTGTGTAATATAAATAATTTGTGCAAACAGATGAAATCATAAATTACCATATAAAAAAAGTGTGTTATAATATGGTAGCTTATTGTTTCTTTAATGCGAATCAATTTAATTAAAGTATTTTTTTGTATACAGATGTATATTCTTTAGTTGGTTTTTCGAAACTCCAATTATATTGAAGTCCTTGATGTATAAGTTGATCCCAGGTTTCTTCTTTCCAATAGGTAAAGGCGCGCTCTAGTACCCAATCGACACCCCCGGTATCCGCAAAATCAAAGGTGAATCCGTTGCGTTTTTCTTTCGGGATAGGTGCTGTATCTATATCAAAAACTGTATCGGCAAGTCCTCCTGTTGCGCGCACAAGGGGGATTGTGCCGTACTTTAATGCGATCATTTGCGTAAGCCCACAGGGTTCAAATAAAGACGGAATAATAATCATATCCGCGCTGGCAAAGAGGAGGTGGGCTAGGCGCTCATTGGAATGTAGGCGTATGGCTACATCGGGGTGGTTTTTATACTCTATTTCTAGATCGTCGAGGATAGGTTGGTATTCAGGGCTTGGGTGTGCGCCAAGAAGGACGAACTGACCAGAGAGTGCAAGTGTTTTGCGTAGCGCGTAAAAAATAAGTTCTGGAGCTTTTTGTGTGGCAATTCTTGTGATAGAGATTACAAGGGGGCATTTTTTTTCCTTGAGTCCTAAAAGGGAGCAAAGGTGTTTGCGATTTTCTTTTTTTCCTTCGGGGGTCGAATAGGTTTGGTAGATAAGGGGGTCTATTGCAGGGTTCCAAAAGTGTTCGTCAATGCCGTTAAGAATTCCGGAGAGCTTATGTTTGTGTTCTTGCAAGAGAAGATGTAGGCCACATCCTCCAAGTGGTGTTTGAATTTCTTGTAGGTAATGGGGGGATACGGTTGTAATATGGTCTGCGGAGCGGATACCCTCTGCTAGGATGTTTGCAGGCGAGGATGAGGGGGAAAGGCCGATATCGAGTAACAGTTTGGGGTCGCATATGCCTTGGTACTCTAGGTTGTGTATTGTTAGGACTGTTTTGTAGGGGTTGTTGACCTGTTTTTTGCATAGGGAGGCGATAATGGCAGTTGTCCAGTCATGAAGATGGAGGATGTCTGGGGGCTTTCGAAGGGACAATAGGTAGTTAAAAGCTTGCTTGCAAAAATGTAAAAAGCGCTTAGAGTCATCTTGGCACCCATAGATAACATGCCTTTGAAAATGGCCATTTTGGTCATCTATAAGCAGGATATGTAGATCTTCTAGATAGGCAGAGTATACATTTTCATGGATGATTGTGATATTTTGGAGTTCTTCATAGAGCATGCAATCGTATTTGGGCATTATGATGTCTATTGTATGCCCTTCTCTTTGTAGTTGTTTGCAAAGGCCATATACAACATCAGCAAGGCCTCCTATTTTTGCACAGTGAGAAAGTTCTGGGGTGATGTGTATGATATGCATAGGTTAATTTAATGTAAGGTCGTCTGGTATGGTGGAGAGGGAGGCAAAGCGTCCCCCAAGAGCGCGCAGAAGGGTGCGCCATAGGGTTTCTTTTGGGGCTTCAAAGACAAGCTCTGCGCGTGCTGGATAAAGGAACCAGAGATTGTTTAAAAATTCTTTTTCTAGTAGGCCAGGTCCCCAACTGCAGTATCCAAAAGATAGATGGAGATAGGGCCCATTAGATTTTGTTGCAGCTTCTTGTAAAAAGTTAAGGTTTCCTCCTAAAAATACGCCATCGCATAGAGGAATTGAAAGATCTTGTGTATCTTGGGCTGAATGGACAACCATCATGTGGTGTGGTTGGATGGGCCCCCCAAAGCTTAAATAAATATGCTGGTTTGCGAGTTGTCCAGGTGGAATGATTTCTTCTGGAATTGTAGCTTCAAGGGGTTTATTGATAATTAGGCCAAAGGAGCCGGCGCTGCTGTGTTCGCAAAGGAGGACAACGGATCTTGCAAACAAAGTGGTGTCAAGGTCTGGATTGGCAATAAGGAAGGTGCCTTTGGATAGACTTGCATAGGGAGGTGGTTTCATGGTGTATCGCAGGGGGGTTTTGTAGTTTCAAGATCTTCATTTAAAAGTTGTAGGTGATTGGAAAGTGCTTGGGATTGTCTGAGCAGTTCTGCAAATTGTTTTTTAAATTGTGGAGATTGCATGAGGGTTTCTGTGTCTTTTTCTTCTTCTGCTTTGTCAATAAGAGTTGAGAGTCTGGACATGGAGGTTTGAATAGTGTCAATTTCTTCTTCAAAGTAGGTTTTAAAGCTGCAGGGGGTATCTAAATTTTCTAAAAGTTGCATTCTTTTTGTACGAGTTCTTTGCCAGCCTTTATTGAGATGGAAAAGTAGACCGTAGTGGTTAATATCGTTCATGAGTGTATCGACTTTACCAAGAAGAGAGGAAACTCTAAGGTATAAGTCATCACTTTTGATCAGTTTGCCTATTGTTCCTTTACCTTCTTCGATTGTTTGTGTAATTGTCTTGGCGTTGCCTATGACGTCTCCAAGATTTGTAAAGAGGTGTTTTTGTTGCATTTGACGCATGGCTTGATGGATGTCGCACATGGTGATAGCAAAGGATGTCAGCGCACTTTTCACATCATTTACAACGTGCAGCTCATTAATGTCTGTTAGTGTTTTGTTAAAGGCATCCATGGAAGAGCCGAAGGATTTTACAGCAAAGGCAAGGTTGTCTTCATTTTGTACAAGCCAGCTATTAATTTCTGTAAATGTGACCTCCATGTCGTTGGCAAGTTGGGAGAGTTCTACAAAGGCATTTTCAATGGGATCTACAGATTCTGCGTAGACTGGCTCTGTTAGGATTTGCTTGGGGATTACCCCTTTAGGTGGGGCTTTGGGAATAATAGCAATGGATTTTTCTCCAAGAAGCCCTGATGTTTGGAGCGAAATTTCGTCGGTATTATAGACTTTGACATGAGAGTCTAGCTTTAATGTCAGTTCGTAAAAATAGACTCTTCCCAAGGAGTCTGTTGGTTGCGCTCTAGCATCTTGAATTTCTTTAATGGCAATAACTTCGCCTACAGGCTTTCCAGCAAAAACAACGCGTGTTCCGACATTAATTTTATTAATATTGGAAAAGCGAACATAGAGTAGCTCTTTTCCATCGCCGACAGAGGGCTTTAAGAACATAATAATTGATATAGCAAGGGCAATAGCGGCACAGGTAAAAAGACCGATGAGTAGATTTTTTGTCTGTTCTCCCATAATAACCTCAGTTGTGAGCTTTTTGGGCCCGTGGGCCGCGTCAAAGCCCTATTTTTCAATTGTTTACAGGAGCTCTGTATTTCATTCAATACAGGGCTCCTGTAAACAATTGAAAAATAGGAGCTTTCACGCAGGCCGACAGGCCCAAAAAATTCACAACTGAGGTTAATAACCTAAGTTGCGAGTTTTTTAGGCCCGTGGGGCCGCGTCAAAGCCCTATTCGTTTAGGTTAAATCTTTCCGTTCTAAAAGAACGTGGATCTTCGGATATTGTTCTATGCAAAAAGTGAATCACTGGATCGTCTATTTTCATAAAAGCATCGGGTTGATCCACATACGCAATTTTTCCATCTTTATGTAACGCAAGTCTATCTCCTACATAAAGGGCTGAAAGAATATCGTGCGTTACTACAATGCTTGTAGCATGTAATTCTTTTTGTGTCTTGACAATCAGCTCATTAATTTGCATTGCCGTAATAGGGTCGAGGCCTGTTGTGGGCTCATCATAGAGTAAAATAGAGGGTCTATACACAATGAGCCTTGCAAGTCCAGCGCGTTTGCGCATGCCGCCTGAGAGTTCAGAGGGCATTTTTTTTTGAGTGCCCCCAAGGCCTACCATGTCCAATGCATCGGAAACCAGGCGTTTAATTTCTTTGGGGTCATAGGGCTCACCTGTGTTTGGATCCCCGTGCTGCTGGAGGTAAAATCCTGTATTTTCTTCGATATTCATGGAGTCAAAAAGAGCTGCCCCTTGAAAAAGCATTCCCATGTGGTGAATTGCTTTTAAAAGTTCGTGACCCTTTAGGCCTGTAATGCGCACGCCATCAACATCGATGCTCCCTTGATCTGGTGGAGTTACCCCTATAATATGTTTTAAAAGTACACTTTTGCCAACACCTGATCTTCCGAGTACAACCAAAGTTTCTCCAGTCTGAATCTCTAGATTGAGACCTGCAAGAACTTGTAGTTTGTCATAGCGTTTCCAAAGATCTTTAATTACAATCATGTTGTTGGCTTTAATGTGTCTCTTAATATGTTAAGTCCCACTGTTAGTACAAAATTACTTAACAGAATGCAGCAGTAAGCGATCACAACGCTTTGTGTGGTTGCCCTTCCAACCCCAGCAGCTCCACCTGAGGTGTTCATCCCTTTGTAGCATGAGATGGTGATAATAAACACCCCAAATACAAAGGCTTTGATAACCCCTATTGAAAAATCAAATAGAGTAATATGGATCGGCATTGGATCAAAATAACTCGATGGGGCCATTCCGAAAAAATAGACAGAAATAAGATAGCCACCAAAGATTCCAAGGACGATACTAAAAATGGTAAGAAGGGGCATCATGAAAATGCCGGCTAAAAACCTCGGGGCAATAAGGTATCTATTGGGATTTACAGCCATTGTCTTTAAGGCATCGATTTGTTCTGTGACTTGCATAGTCCCAAGTTCTGCGCACATCGCAGCTCCCACTCTTCCCGTTACCATGAATGCTGTTAAAACGGGACCAAGTTCTGTCATCATGGCTTTGCCGACCATAAGGCCTGTCACGCTTGCTAGGCCTTTGTCAGCGAGTTGGTAGAAGGATTGGGCTGCGAGCACAAGGCCTGTGGAGAATCCTGTAATCGCAACGACTGGTAATGAGGTAACGCCGCTGTTGTAGGATGAGCTCGAGGGCTGGGGGGCGTCTAAATGCGGTTTTGCTGACATCCACAATCATTCGTAGATATTCACCAACTGCTACAAAAAAGATGAGTTTTTGTATGCAGCCATTCCAAAATCTAGCGACGTTTCCATTTATTTTTTCGTTCATATTCGCCGTTATACCACCTTATACAAATAATCCCAATTATACAGTAGCAAAACCTAGGTGATGCGGAGGATGATTTTTCCCTATTGGAAGTGTTCCACTAAAAAAGCGTTTGTAGACTTGTAACCCTTGGGAGGCGTTTTGTACGCAGTAAAAACAATTGCTTACCCATTCAGAGCCCCCTATGGTGCCAGATTTTAAATTGCACTCAAAGCGTGTTGTGATTTTTTTTTGCCAATAGTCTACCGTGCCAAATAAAAGAACGGGGGTTGGGGGCGTGGAGCCTACCTTTCTTCGTACCTCTTCTAGGGCAAATTCAAAGTCGGTGCCGATGCCACCCATTAATATGATAGGGAAGTCAAGGTTGAATTCGGCTTGCCTTTCTACGAGATGGTCGAGCCTGTAGGTCATTTTGGCATCGATGTAGGGGTTTTGTTGCTGTTCGCCTTGTTTATGGAAATCGACAATATTTGCGCACGAAAGAAGATTTAATGTGCGTGCGACCCTATTGCCAACTGCCATAACGCCAGGTCCCCCTCCTGTAATTAAAGCAAGGGGGGTTGTAGGGCTTAATAGCGGGTGATCGACCTGTGTTTTTAAAGAAAGGATGCCTTCAAATAGGATGGTTAATTCTTTTTCAAAATCTCCCTCGATGAGATTAGAGCCGTAGACTCCAAAGGTTGTTGCATTAAGAAAGCTTTCGACAAAGGGCAGAGGAACAAAAAGTCCTGAATCTTTTTCTGGTTTTGGAACGTATTGTAAGATTTTTTCTGAAGAACGATCCACCCAAAACACAGGAATTGCAAATTTTGCTAAGTCAAGAAGCAGAGATCTATCTTCATGAGAGAAAAAATCTCCGTGCGATAAAGAGGGGTATTCGAAGTAGAGGGCTTTTAAAAAGCGTTGGACCATGTCCCCAAGTAGCATTCGTTTCATAAGAGGTGAGGGGAAATAACGGACTAGGAGAATGCCCTCGCTTGTAATAAGCCCATCCTCGATGGCTTTTAAAAAGGGGTATGCGGGCTGTTGTTGGATATACCTTTCCACCATTAACGCTTGCCTTGAGGGGTGAATAAGCCCTGGAAATTCATTCATAATAGGCTCTCTTGCAATCCAATCTTTGTCTTTTAGATGGAGAAGCTGCTCCCCCTTTACAACAAATGTGGCGCATCTGTGATGTTTAGGAAGGGGGGCTGTGTTAAAGGCGCTAAAGAGACATTGGGGATTGTCTAGGCAGCTTTGCAGCTGGTCTCTATCTGAAAAAAACACATGCTCTCTATGAGGTTCTAATGTATAAAATTCTAGAGGAATATCGTTTAATACAACGGAAGAGGATCCAAAGAGTTCATATACATCGCCAGAAGCTCTGGTTGTGGGCTCTAGAACAGAAGCGCTTGTATGGTGGCACCCTGCAGGCAGTAGGGAGTCTATTACTTTTCCGAAGACGGTACGAATATGGAGAGGCTGTGTGCGGACAAGTAAAATGTCATCATCTTTGACCCTTCTTTCGGCTTCAGGTTTTTTTTCTTGCAAGAGTTGTATAAGAGCTCTTGTTCCCATGCGGGGGTGGCGCAGCGCTTTGGCAAGTGTTGGTAAAAGACCCTCAATATTAGGATTGTAGGTTAAAATGCCTGGTTGTAGCGATAGGTAGGCGACAGCGCGTCCCTCTACTTTTTCTAATATTAGATCATCGCTGCCTTGTAGACCGCCAAGGGAAAGTAGAGGACGCCCTTGGGAGTCAGATCTTGCAAACATACGCAATAAATAATCGGGGTCCCGCACGCGCCGTCTGTCATCGGCTGCAAATAACTTGCCGATATAGGCTCCTTCTTCAATCAAGGGGAGCATTTTTTTTGCAATAGATCCAAGCGCTATCAGCTTGATTTGCACTTTGGCAGAGCGCATTTTAGGACTTAGTTCATATTGAATGCCTTCCGCGTTGATGCCAAGTTGTGCCAAGGTGCTTTTTAAATTGAAAAAAATAAGAGAGGGATCAATTTTATAACCGACAAAGGCAGGGGAGATGTGTTGAATGGAAACGGTTGCTTCTAGGATATTCCCATTTTTTTTGTATATTCTTTCAATCACGCCGTCTGGTGTGACAAGATCGTAATGTTCGGACGATAGATAGCTTTCCATAGGGTACCAGTTATGGTGTACTTTTTGTTGCTTGCCATTTTTTGATGATAGCTTCTGCAAGGCATACAGATGCGTCAACGATTTGAAAGGGCAGAGTCGCTGATTGTAGGATGGCATTGAGGTCGGTGCAAGCCACAATAATCGTATCAATATGGGTCTTTTTTAGGTCGTTTGCAAGGTCTTCCCATATAGAGAGCGATGTGCTTATATGATCTGCCGATTTTATGCTTAAGATGAGAGCATCAACTTTATCTTGCCATAGAGGGATTAATTCAACCTGGGCGGGATCAAGACCTTGTTGGTAGATGCCCGATTCGATTACGGGTCTTGTTCCAAGGATTGTGATTTTTTTGATGGACGCAGGTAATCGATCTAGTGTTTCAGTAACGATATTAAGTATGGGTATGTTAATAGATTCTTGCAGTTTTGTAAAATAGAGGTGAGCTATATTAGAGGGTATTGCAATGAATGTGGCTCCAGACTGTTCTAATTTTTGCAGCCCGGCGCAGATACTTTTTTCCATTAGATCATGATTAATCGGTCGGTTCATATAAAAGGGGGTAGGGAGAGAATAAATCATCATATGGGGGAAATCGATGTCATATTTTGCACCTGTGAGACGTTGACATGTGGCAATCACTTGATCGATGAAAGGCCCTGTTGATTTTGGCCCCATTCCTGCAAGAATTCCTATGAGGGGATTGGTATAGATCATAACGTGTTCTTATATGAATGCGAAAAAAAAATAAAGTCATATCTATACCCAACACAGCAGGTAATACCCTTTATTAAAAACAAGTTTAGTTTCTGTAAAAACGCTGATCTATATCTTTATCAATGTGTTACGCTTGTTAGTTTATTAATTTCTATATTTAATTTGATATCAAAACAATTAATTGATATTAATTTGAATTAATGAGGTTAATAATGAAAATCACTATTTCTACTCTTTTAGAGTCTTTAAATCATTTGTCGAAAATAGTAGATGGGGAGGTCCCATCAGCAGATTCGGTAGATATCGAAAACACATTTCGTATCATCCACACCTATTTAAGTGATTTGCATACAAGAGGTGGGGGCTGGGAAGACCCGGACGTACAAAGAGGGATGCAATCGATTATGCTTTTGGCAGCAGAGGCTGCACACGCACTAGATAGACATGGTGCTCTCAGTTCTACTGTTGCGGATATGGAAGAGTATAAAAAACTGCAGAATTTTTATGTAACGGGATTGGCCCAAAGGCTTAAAGAAGAGATAGATGAACAAGAGCCCGTAGAGTCCCAAGGGGCAGAAAAGCCTCTGGAAAAAATTCGCGATGTGCGCGCAGACAGATCTTATGAGCTTTTCTATATTAAAAATGAAAAAGGTGGCGCCTATTTTCGTAAAGATTTAGCAAAGCATGTGCGATTGCTTGGGGATTTTGAGGAAGTGGTTATTGCTATGGGGGCAGAGGATCCTTTAACTCGTCTTAATGTCTTAGTGGATAGAGATATTCATCAAGCTGCTCAGGAAATCTTACATCTTGCTAAAGCACATATTGATGCGTTTTATAGAGTTGCTATGGCAAGTAAACAGACACATGAATGCGTATCTGCTTTAAATAAGGCCCTTATGGCGCTTATGCTGAGTGCAAACCCTATGAATCTTGCTCAAAATACATCTGGGAAAAATTGCACAGATTACTATGCGGATTTTCATTTGTATTTGCGGCTTGCGTTGTTATCAAAAGAGTACAAAGTAGCATCTGTCTCTTATACACATCTGACGC
>CAMFJP010000033.1 GCA_945957075.1 uncultured Chlamydiae bacterium | reverse complement strand
CCCCCCCCCCCCCCCCTCCCGCCACCCCCCGACCCCCCCCCCCCCCCCCCCCCCCGCGCCCCCGTCTCGTAGCCGCCACACTAGGCTGTTGTCCCACAGTAGCAGTCGGCGTAGCAGGTGTTGCAGGGGGGGCTGAAGGATAGGCGCTAGATGTTGTTGGATGTAGTCCTGGGGTGCTTCCAGGTGTAGGGGCTGGAGGGAGTGCTGTGGTGCGATTAGCAGCGAACTCCCTAGGAGGTAAAGGAAAGGGGATGATTTTTTTTTGGTTTTTTAGTTGTGTTTGAGCCCATTTTTTCCATTCAGCAATTTCTGTTTGTCTGCGTTGATAAGCTCGATTCTGTTCTATAGCGCTTAGATACTGAAGTACTATTGGGACGCAGCTTGTTGGATTGCTTATTGAAGATAAGCGCACATGCCGTCCCACAGGTCCGGATGGATCAAATAGAGGACGATTCGTATCATGTTTCGCTTGTTCTGTAAAGGCTGTATCAGGTAAAGGAGCTAAAGGCACCGTCGCTGCTATAGGAACGGCTGGAACCGCGGGGAATGGAATAGGTTGGGTTGGGGAGGCCTTTTGCTTCCGCGCCCAATTTTCCCACGCGGCAATTTCTGTTCCCCGACGTTGAGCGAGTCCTTGTGCTTTCAGTCCTTTTAAATAAAGTTCAACCGTTGGAATGCGCTCTTGTGGGTTTTCACGATGTGTCCAAAGCACGAAGGTGCCTATAGGCCCTTTAGGACTAAATAGAGGCTCATTAGGATCTTGTTCGACGGCACGTTGCTCGCGGAATAACTCGTCCCAATGTGGGCCGGCCCCTAGGGTTTCTACATCGTACTGCACCTGGGCTTTCAACTGATCTATTGTAGTTCTATGCCGTTGATTGTATTCGGGTTTCAATACTTCAAGATCACGGAAATAGACTTGCGCGAGATTATTAGCCTCTGGGTTATGCGCATAGATGCCTTGTTTTTGCTGCCAGATCGAATCATAGTGAGCCCAGACATATCCTTCCCGTCTGTATGGATCCTGGGGCAGAGCTTGTTGCATTTGTAGATAGGAGTATAATGGGTAGAACCTATCTTCTCTTCTAACATCCCGCAACTGCTCTATATGACTGTATAAACGATCTTTTTTTTGCTGTTCTCTCTTTGGAAATTTCTTCATCTCTGCTTCATAATGCGCAGCTAGCAGATGGGCGGCGTCTTCTGTGCGTCCATGGCTTATAAGGGTCTGTAGCTGCTGTGTCAATGCGTTAGCTTGTGGGGCAGCTGGCTCTTGTTGTGGCGCCTGTGTCAATTGTGCTTGATAGGCCGCAATGAGCTCTTCCTCAGCATCGGTGCGTGTTCGCTGCTGGATAAGCTGTCTGATGGGGCCTGTAGTCTGCATCCCCCACGCATCATAGTCGTTTTGGTCTGATATAAGCTGTGCTTCGTAATTTTCATTAGGGATCGCTACCATTAATTTAGCTTTATTCAATTCTGCCTGACCTAGTGCCTCTTCATCAAAATATCCCTGGGATGCAGCATATTTGTAATAGTCGCATAGCAGCTGATATCCCATTAGCTTATCTGCATTGTGATGACTGCTTGTTAAGCCTTCTGCCCGTTCTTTTAGAGTATTCGAGGGTGTGGCGCTTGTTTCAATCTTGAAATCCCATGCTAGTTGTCCATCTAGTTCTATTTGCAATTGATGGGGTGGTGGTGTAGGAATACGCAGTGGTTTTTCTAGTCTGGCGATATCGTTTGGGTGTTTGCTTAAAATAGGATGGTTGCGTGCTGTCCTAATGTAAATAGAAAGTAGCATGCGCCCATGCTCTTTTTCTCGTGGGTTAGGATTGTTTATAAGCTCGCGGTATCTTTGGTGTAAAGGGCCCTGTTGTGTTACTCTTCCGTGTGTGATATCGTAGTGGGTTTGCTGCCAGCGTAAAGCTAAAAATTCTAAAGGTAAATCCTGACCCGCGTATTCTTGTATAACTTGTACTCTCTCGTTTATAAATTTTCTTTGATCTGTAGATAATGTGATGCTACTGTTATTTAGAAGATACTCGTAATATTTTAAGACGGCTTGCTGTCCCTCTTGTATCTTTGTAGGATCTTGTGACCTTAAAAGTTCTTCGATTTTTTTTGCGAAGTCATCTCTTGGGATTTCTCCTGGCTCTTTTTTTGCATAGCCATCATGAATTGCTTGCGCACGCATTGTCAAAGGATTGAGAGGTAGTGTGCGTTGCAGTTCTTCTCTGTATAAGCGTTGAGCCTCTGTATATTTTTCAGCATCCGGAGTCTGCGCAATAGGGCCTTCACTATGCCAGCCAAGTTCATCAAACATAACCTGTATGCTGACTGCTCGATCTGGTAAATTCGTCAATAAATATTGTAGATATTCCTTGCGGAGCTTAGGTAGTGTGCGTAATAAAGCTTCAAGTGTCTTAGGATCTCGTTCTTGCAATATTCTAGTTTCTCTATTTAGATACTCGTGTCGTAATAAAAGTAGTTGGTCTTGTTGTGAAGGAGCGGTCTGAGGACTTTGCTGTAATTCTGCGACGTGCTGCTTTTGTTCTGGGGTTAGGTCTGGAAATAATTCTGGGGCCTCTTGACGGTAGTAGCTTTTGAGTTCTTGAATGGTTCTTGTATGTTTTTGGCTATCCGGCCGCGCTTCTAGAGCCTTAACATAGGCTTTTATAAGTTGGCGTGCCTTTTCTTTGTTCTGTGGGTCTCTACTATTTTGCGCTGCATGGTGGGCTTGCATGACAGCTCCTTGAGGAGCAGCGACTCTGCCTTCTTGGATATCCGTTTGTGTTTGTTGCCATACGGATATAGGTTGTGTATGCCCATCGGCTAGCTTTTCTTTTTGGTCTGTAAGATAGGCGCGTTGCTCTGGAGATAAACGTGGGGCATTAAATAGTACGTAAGTGTAGTACTTCTCTAAATCTTGTATGTTTGGATTGGCAAGCGGAGATGGTTTTCCTCTGGGATTGGGTCCTGGACTATATCCGTCGTACCTTGTTTGCTCATCGAATATTCGTTGATCGGCCTTTGAAAGAGAGTCATTGAAAGTCTGTCTTTGGAGCTCGATGCCTAGGTTAAATTGTTTACCAAAGCGTGTATTTTGGATTGCTTCCTTGTATGCTTTTTTTACTGCGTCTGTATTTCCGCTTTTATTGGAGAGAGCGCCACCTGGCGCGAAAAGTTGTCCTGCTGCGATATCGTGTCTTAATTGACTTTCGGCTTCATCCTTTGTGAAGAGAGGCATGAATGAATCCCATTTTTCCTGAGTATGGAGTTGAATGACTTGGTTGACTTGGGCTGAGTTGGTTTGGCCGGCAAGTGACGAGCCACTATTAGTTAACCATATGAAGTATTCTCTATATAGTTTCTGTGCCTCAAGTGGTTTTTTTTGTGCTATTAGCCTATTCGCTCGATCTGATACAGGCCCTGGGTTTAATAGAATATCAGCCCTTTCATCAGCCTGTTGTTGAGATACCATCATCTTATTCCATTTTTCGAATTCTGCATCATATTCCATGTGTAGAGCTCGAACTGCAGTAGTAAGCTGCTGGCCTAAGGGAAATGCATTTAGAGTAGAAAAATAGTTTTCGAATAAGTGGTGTGCTTCTGTAACGTGGCCTTTATCCATAAGCTCTTCGTATCGATCACTTAGCGGACCTCCTATGGCAAAGGGGGTGCCGCGTTGGCTGTCGTACTGGAGTTGTTGGTATCTAAGGACAACGTCTAGGCCATCTTGTTTATTCGCATCATTTGCAATTGCTTTGTCAAGCCTCTGTATTTCGGTAAGGATGCTAGATCCTCTTGGCAATAGATGTTTGCTCTGTAAATGAGAGTAATAGTCTCTGATTAGCTCCATGGCGCGCTTTTGATCCTGAGGACTTTTGGATTTAGCTAGGGAGTTAATGTGTTCTCCAAAGTCTCGGCGTGAGTCTTTGTGTAGAACTCGTCCCTTTGCAATAAATCCGTCGTATACAGCTTGCGCGTCTATGTCTTGTGTTTGTTGATCTATGTCGTATTTTGTGAGGTCTGAAGGATGAGAGGCGTATCGGGGGAGATTCTGTAATGTTGTTGGTTGTTGTCTGGACGTTGCTGAAGAAATTTGTGCGTTTAAAGCGAGTAGCTTTCTGTCTCTTACAGTTTTAATCTCTTGGGACGTTGGAAATTGTTCAAGATATAATAAGTAATCACGTTCTAGACGTAAGCCTTCTTTTCTTGTTTCGGGGTTTTCGCTGTATTGTTTAGCGGTTGCTTCTCTCATGTAGCGTGGGCTGCCTCGGTTAAAAAGGGATTTTGGTTTTGCTCCTTCTGCACGGGCTTGTGCTTCCATGGCCTTGAGTTGTTTGGGGGCAAACTGTCGTATTTTGGCTGTGGTTTGTGCGGATGGCGGCGGTGGTGGTGGCGGTGGTCCGCCTGCTGGAGAGACTGGTGTGGCGCCTGGTGGGGGTGTAGTCATAATAACTCCTTTTTTATAATTATTATTTATACACTTTTTTAAATAAAATTATTTTACTAATTATTATTTGTGTAATTTAATTAATTGTTATTTAAAGAGTTGAATGTGAAAAATTTTTTATTACATGCGATCTAGGGTTTTAAGGCCTAGAAGGGAGAGGCCCTGCGCGAGGATGCGGCTTGTTCCCTCGCAGAGGAGGAGTCTTGAGTCTTGAAGGGGGGAGCCTTCGACTCTGCAGTCGCGGAAGAAGGCGTGGAAGGTTTCGGCGAGGGTGTAGAGGTAGTCTGCGAGGCGGTTGGGGAGGAGTTCGTTTGCGACGTGAGAGAGAGCTTCGGGAAATCTACGTAGGTGGAGGGCAAGGGCAATTTCGGTTGGGTGTTCTAGGATGATGGGGGTGGAGGGGTCGGGGGTGCTGCCTACTTTGCGTTTGATGCCCTGGATGCGTACATAAGCATAGAGAAGAAAGGCGGCTGTATTGCCTTCGAATTTGAGCATGCGCTCGTAGCTGAAGGTGTAGTCTTTGAGTCTGTGACAGGAGAGGTCGGCGTACTTAATGGCATCGATGCCAAAGATCTGTGCTGCGGCATCCAGCTCGGTTTCAGGAAGATCTGGGAGGCGCTCTGCAAGGAGTGTTTTGGCCTCTACAATGGCCTCTTTTAGCAGGTCGAGAAGTTTTTCTGTTTCGCCGGAGCGCGTTTTGAATTTTTTTCCATCGGATCCCAGGACGACGCCGAAGGGAACATGGTCTACGGTTGTTGTGCTGGGGTTTAGGAAGCCGGCCTTTTCAGCTGCTTGAAAGAGCATCCGGAAGTGTTGGGATTGTCCAGCATCTGTAACGTAGATGATGCGGTCAACGTGCAGCTCTTCGATGCGGTATTTGAGCGCTGCAAGGTCTGTTGTGTCGTAGTTGTAGCCGCCATCTGATTTTTGGATAATCATAGGCAAGGGGGTGCCTTCTCTTGTGGTAAAACCTTCTAGAAAAATACAGAGGGCTCCATCGGATTCTATCGCGATATTTCGTTTTTTTAGGTCATCGACAAGGGGGGCGAGAAAGGGATTGTAGAAGGATTCGCCTTGATCTGTGATGTCAATATCAAGTAGGTGGTAGATTTGTCTATAAGATGTTCTAGAGATTGTACATATGCTTTGCCAAGTCGCTACAGCTTCTTTATCGCCGGCTTGAAGGGAGACGACCTCTTGGTGTGCTTTTTGTTTGAATGGGGGATCTATGTCGAATTGTTTTTTTGCCTCTTTATACCAGTGCATGAGGTCTTGTAAGGTAGCTGCGTTTAGTGTGTCTTGGGGTACATGCTGTTTTAAATAGGCTAGGAGCATGCCAAACTGAGTGCCAAAATCGCCGATATGGTTGATGCGCAGAACGTCATGTCCAAGGTAGTTAAAGGTTCTAGCAAGACTATCTCCGATAATTGTGGAGCGCAGGTGCCCCACATGGAGCTCTTTGGCAACGTTTGGGGAGGAGAAGTCGATGAGGATGGTTTCTGTTTTTTGGGGATCTGGTACGCCACATTTTTTGTCGTGTAACAGCTGCGCTACTTGATGTGCAAGAAAGTGAGGAGATAGGGTGAGATTGATGAAACCTGGGCCTGCGATGCTAACTTCTTGGAGGATATCTGGAGCGCTGATGTGTTTATGTATGGTTTCTGCGATCGTACGCGGGGGTAGAGAGAGGAGTTTTGTAAGTTTTAGAGCGTCATTGCATTGGTAGTGTCCAAATTTGGGGTCTGCTGTTTGAAATACGCTAAAAGTGTAGTTTTGACAGGATGGATAGGCCAGGTGCGCTGCCTGTTCTACAAGATTCTGTAAGAGGTTGGAGAGGTTATCCATGGAGGCGTTTGGCTACGATTTCAAGGGCAGCTGCATGTGTGGAGATAGATTTTTCTTCTGCAAGGGCATAGATATGCAAGAGTTTGTCGTATAGGGCATCGATTGTGTCCCTCGATGCTTGTGCGTTATAGATTCCATCTATTTTTTCATAAGAGACGTTGATGAGGCCGCCAGCGTTGATGATAAAGTCTGGGGCATACAAGATGCCTCTTTCCATTAGGGAAAAGCTGTCGCTATCTTGTAGAAGTTGGTTGTTTGCGCTGCCGGCAACAGCTTTGCATTTGAGGTGTGGGATGGTGTCTTGATTTATGATTCCTCCAAGGGCGCAGGGGGCTAAGACGTCGCAGTGTGTATAGAGAATTTCTTCAGGGGAGGCTATGGATGCGCCATATGTTTTGCTTAAATTTTTTGTGCGTTCTTCGAGGACGTCGGAGATGGTGAGGATGGCCCCTTCCCAAAACAGCTGCGCTGCGAGGCGGGCACCGACAGCCCCTAGACCTTGGATGGCGACGTGGCGCCCTTTTACAGAAGGGTTGCCATAGATTTTTTGGAGGACGGACTGAATGCCACGGTAGGTTCCCCATGCAGTAAAGGGAGAGGGATCGCCGCTACTTGTCTCATGAGATAATCCGACGACATGTGGGGTTATGCTGCGAATGATGGCCATATCAGCGGGTGTTGTTCCTACGTCTTCAGCGCAAATATAGGTTCCGTCTAAGGATGCGACAGCTTCGCCAAAGGCGAGAAAGAGCTCTTGGGTTTTATCTTTTTTGGGGTCGCCGATGATGACGCTTTTGCCTCCTCCAAAGGGAAGCCCTGCTAGTGCGGATTTATGTGTCATTCCGCGAGCTAGACGTTTCACGTCGGAGAGGGCGTCTTCAAAATTAGCATATGGGTACATGCGGGTGCCGCCAAGCGCTGGACCTAAGATTGTATTGTGTATGCAGATGATAGCGCGTAGGCCTGAGGTTTCATCTGTTATGTAAAGAGTTTTTTCGTATCCCTCTACGTCGATTAGCTTGTAGGTCAAAGAAGTAAGCAGGCTCATGGCTATCTCCCCAATTTTTTAGGCGTAGTATACAAGAAAATCGACAATTAAAGCGAGCACATAGCTATTTTTAAAGAAATATGATGAATTCATTGACACCATTGCTTTACTTGAGTTACTCTTGGGGGGTTACTCTTGAAACCATGAATTTTATATTAGGGATTTATATCCAATGCTTGTTATTACAGAAAATTTAAAAGATGATCTTCGTGGATTTTTAAAAAAAAATAAAAAAGCAGATCTAATTACAACTTATTTATTTTTTTTAGAGAAGCGTTACCGTGTGGCCCCTGTTTTATTTATCCGAGATAAGACGATCTATCAAAGCCAGGAAATGCTAGTAAAGAAGCTAGAGGACGAGGGGAGATTGTGGCGCGAAACAGAAATTAAGATCCAGATGGGGCAGCCGACTGTCAACGCAGAGACAAAAAAGATTTATATTTGTCCTTTTACAGGTAAAGTTTTTGGAGACAATACGCACCCAAATCCTCAAGATGCTATTTATGATTGGGTCTCTACCTGCAAGGAAAATACAGAACGTGTTGGGGGTCTAAGGGCAAAGCGCTTTTTTGTATCTGAAGACCCAGAGGTAATTGCAAATTATATTGTAAAGCGCAAAGAACCTATTACAAAGGTAGTATTTTCTTCAGCCGTGACAGGGAAATTGTTTAACAGTAAGCAGGCTGTGATCGATGATTTTTTAAAAAATCAGTTGAGGCCTCTTGCGTTTACAGATGTGCCCAATCAAAATAGATTTCAGATTGAAGAGGGTTTCTTGGCCTTTATTCAAGAGCAGCTTGAAGAGTCCAGAATTGCGGCGTTTGTCGAAGCAATTAGCAAAATAGAGGAGCTGTCTCCCTTTACAGAACAGTGGCTTGAAGAGGATGCTGTCTAAAACGCGTTGTCTTTCTGAAAAGCAGATGCTTGAGCTTGGGATGGATTGGGGCTCAAGGCTTATCCAAGAGGGTGGGGGTGTAATTGCCCTTTTCGGAGAGCTTGGTTCTGGTAAGACAACGTTTGTAAAAGGCGTGGCTTTGAGTTTGGGTATTGCAGAGCACAAGGTGAGCAGTCCGACCTTTGCCTATATGCACGTATATGAGGGGTGTATCCCTTTGTACCATTTTGATTTATATCGGCTCCGTGGTCCCGAAGATTTTTTTGCTTTAGGTTTTGATGAGTATCTGTCGTGCGGGGGCATCTGTTGCATTGAATGGGCAGAGCGTTTGGGACTGATGCTTCCAGAAGGGGCCCAGCGTCTGCAGCTTGAGCACAAAGAGGGGGGCCGTGAAGTTACGCACATCTATTGATTTTTTTTCGGAAAAGGCGTGGCAGCAGGCTAAGTTTTTAGCATCAGCTCCAAGTTTTAAATGTTGTATTCCTGAGGGGCCTTTGCCTGAAATTGCGTTTGTGGGCCGCTCAAATGCGGGCAAGTCTTCTTTGATCAATGCCCTTGCACGCAGAAAAGGGCTTGCAAAATCTTCGAGCACGCCTGGAAAAACCCAGGCTATGAATTTTTTTTCTGTGGGCGATTTGTGTATTCTTGTCGATATGCCAGGGTATGGTTTTGCTAAAGTCCCCAAGAAAATTAGAGAACAGTGGAATGTGGAGATTGATCTTTACTTTACAAAGAGATCGACTTTGCAAGCTGCGATTCTTGTGTTAGATATTCGCCGTGAACCCTCTGCAGAGGATGTACAGTGTGCTCTATTTTGCCTGCATAAGGGAATCCCTTTGCTGTGTGTGTTTACAAAGGGGGATCTTGTAAAAGAGCCTTTGCTTTCTGCCAAGAGGGCGATGGAAGCTTTGGGAGATTTGCCCTATGCTGTTCATTCTGAGGGAGATCCATACGCTAGAAAACATGTGCTTATGCGCTTAAAGGAATTATGGGATTAATAGAAAAAGACACATTTATTTGTTTTGATTTAGAGACAACAGGTCTTGATCCTGTAAACGATGCGCCTATTGAGATTGCGGTTGTAAAATTTACCCTTTCAGAGACCTTGGAGGCGTATGAGACGCTCATTGATCCAGAGATGCCGATTTCTGAGGTGTCCAAGTCTATTCACCATATTGATGAGAGCATGGTAGTTGGCAAGCCAAAGATCGCCGAGGTGTTACCAGATATTTTTAAGATGATTGATCGGCATGTCCTTGTAGGGCACGGTATTGGGCTCGATGTCGCTTTTCTTGTCGAGGCCGCTAAGCGTTTCAAGATCCCTTGCTCTATTGGATCTAGACCGCAGCTAGACACGTTGCGTCTTGCGCGTCTTTATGGGGAAAGCCCTGTCAATTCTTTAGAAAGTTTGCGTCGACATTTTAATATACCAGCAGAGGGTGCGCATAGAGCGATGAGCGATGTGATTGTAAACATTGCAGTCTTTAAGCAACTAAGCCGCGGATATAAGACAACAGAGCAGATGCTGGAAAGATTAAAAAAGCCGATTCAATTAAAGTTAATGCCGCTTGGTAAACATAAGGGGCGTCCTTTTAGTGAGCTTCCTATTGAATACTTGCAGTGGGCGGCTCACAAAGATTTTGATCAAGATTTGTTATTTTCTATACGCTCTGAGCTGAAGCGGCGCAAAGGCGCTTCTTCTTTTAAACAGGCAGCTAATCCATTTTCAACGTTATAGAACTATGCTTTATTTACAAGATATGCAAGTGTTTGGCAAACGCGTACTCATGCGTGTGGATTTTAATGTTCCACTCGATCCTGCGGGGTTGATTGTGGATGACACGCGTATTAAAGAGACGCTCCCGTCAATACGTTATCTTTTGGATCACGGCGCAGCTGTCATTTTATTAAGTCACTTGGGGCGTCCAAAAGGGAAAAAAAATGAGGCGCTTTCTTTAAGGCCGTGCGCTGTGCGGCTACAGGCTCTTTTAGGAAAACCTGTACGATTTGTTGAGGATTTTGAAAAGATGACGCCGCCTGTGCCAGGAGAGGTGGTCCTTTTGGAAAACATGCGCTTTTATCCGGCAGAAGAAGCCCCAGAAAAAGATCCCTCTTTTGCAGAAAGACTAGCGCTCCTTGGCGATCTTTATGTCAATGATGCTTTTGGAACTGTACACAGACGGCATAGCTCTACAGCCGATATCGCGCGGTTTTTTAAAGGGGCGTGCGCTGCGGGACTGCTTATGGAAAAAGAAATTAAGAATTTATCTTGTCTTTTGCACAATCCCCCTTCCCCTTTTTACGCTATCATTGGGGGAAGTAAGGTGTCAGGAAAGCTTGGTGTTTTGCGAGAGCTTGTAAAACGCGCAGATGGATTGTTTATTGGGGGCGCTATGGCCTATACTTTTTTGGCGGCGCAGGGGATTCCAATTGGGGATTCTCCGTGTGAAAAAGAGTTATTTGAAGAGGCCTTAACGCTGATGCGCCTTTGTAAAAAACTTTATCTTCCTGAAGACATTGTGGTCGCTGATGCTTTTAGGGTTGACGCTGAGCACAAGGTTGTTTCTTCTGTTGAGGGGATAGCGCCTGGATGGCAGGGTGTAGATATAGGACCCAAGACCGTCGATGTTTGGAAAGGGGCTATGCAGGATGCACAGCTTGTGTTTTGGAACGGGCCTGTGGGTGTTTATGAGATGCCTCCTTTTGCAAAGGGAACAGAGGCCGTTGCGCATATGTTATCTCAGCTTTCTTGTCACAAGATTGTGGGTGGGGGGGACTCTGTTGCAGCGATTCATGCTTTGCATCTCGAATCCCATTTTTCTCACCTGTCAACAGGAGGCGGCGCTGCCCTTGAGTACATAGAGAAGCAGGGCGCCCTTCCCGGCCTTCTTGCCCTAGAAGCAGCCTCTCAGACGTAACGCTCTGTAAGGATTTTAGGGCTTGGCTTGTGTTTCTCTTTCTACAATAGCTTCAGCTTCTTCGTATGTTTCCTTCAGTATAGTAACTAAGGTTTCATCTTCAACTTCTTTGGGAAGTCTGAGGTATTTGCCTGTTTTGCCACAAATCAGTCCAGGATCCTGCACTTTGTG
>CAMFJP010000032.1 GCA_945957075.1 uncultured Chlamydiae bacterium | reverse complement strand
TGGCTGCGTCTAATGTCGTGTTTTTTATGCGTTTTGGCATAATACATTTCTTTACAAAATCTTGTTATTAAACATGCGCATCGATTACAATTTCGACAAAAACCAAGGAATCTATATGACCCCTGTTCTTACACATATCATGAATGTCAACAGCGGACCTTTTCCCCTTCTGGGAATCATAATGCCAAAACCTGGACAAACCCTTTTACCTGGCGTCCTAAGATGGATCGGTTATATTCCAGGAGCTAATATAATTACTGGAATTGCTCTTATCATTCTTGGCGCATACATGAATACATCAACAGAAAATAAAGCTCTATGCTCAAACATGGTAATACGCGGCTTTGCAACTGCCCTATTTGGCCCTCTAACACTTGTAGCAGATATTATAGCAGAAATTGCAAAGGCATACCTTACGAGTAATACCGAACGCAGCAAATAATACCATTTGGTATAAGCTGCCCCCGTAGATCTTGCAGAAAAACATCCGCCTCCTTTAGAATCGCGAAGCAACCTATTCAATTAAGGTGATCTCATGGAAAGTTATGGTCATAATATAGGCTCCCAATTTGTGACACTATATATGCATGCAGAAACCCTACACATGCAAAAAGCCGACCGTTACAACGATCAATCAGAAGCTTGGATTGAACAGGTAGAAAATATTCATAAGCTAGTTGCTGCCATGCAAAACAAGCGCGATCCTAAAACTGGCAAAGTTGACTTAAGTCAAGACAACCAATTAAAAGCTCTTGTAGACCTTGTTGCTTCTTATAACGACCAGCTTATTCCTAAAAATATATATAGCTGGTCTAAGGATTCCTTCAACTCATTGAAAGAAACTCTGGGCGTCTATGTAAACGAACTCTCTTCAAAAATCTCCCACAAAACTCTTGAATTACAATACACCCTTCAGCGTCTTTTTGAAATGCTACAAATCACAAGACAAACGATGCGAGAGGACTCAGCGCATAAAAGCAATCTCGTGCGCAATTTAAATGGAGGAAGAGTCTAACACTCGGTATGAGCGTATCTGCAGTTAGCAAAGTTACATCCTCAGAGACGCCTTTTGCCCTATGGTATGACCCCCCACGTATTGCAGGATACACACAAAGCACGCTCTCTCCTTCTACTGCAACTCCAGTCGCAAGATCCCCTGTCTATAAATTTATTAACAACCTAGACAGGTTACATAGCTGTTCAAATACAAACCAAGAGCTCTCTGCAAGACAACTCGAAGATTATATACATACTGCAGAAGAAATTCAAAAAAAAAGAACAGTTTACATAGAAGATGTAGCAGGGAAAAAAAACCAAAACGAGATGTGGAACATCATCAGCCATGTTGGAACTTGTATCTCCAGCGCAACATTTATAGTAATAGGCACTTCTATGGTCAGCTCAGGCGCTGGAATTCCAATGGGAGTTGGCCTTGTCGCTTCAGGGATCCTATCTATTGCTACGCTCGCCTGTTCAACTACAGGAGCTATAGATGCTTTAGCCTATCGCTGCGCTCCAAATGACCCCGAAAAATGCGCTTTTTATAAAAGCCTATTTCCTCTCTGCGCGCAAGTTGTTAGCGGAGGACTTGGAATCTACGGAATCTCTAACAGTATTGGCATGGCAGCTCTTGGCAGCAAAGCCATTGACATCGCCAATACAGCAACAAACATTGCAAAAGGCCTTTCGATGGCAGGCCAAGGAATCACCCAAGCAGACATCGAACGTTTAAATGGCAATATGGTGGATATAGAACAACTCACCCTAACCTGCCACAACCGAATCGAAAACCAAATACGTGATTTAAAAGTCATGTTAGATGAAAGCAGTAGAGCCACCCAAGCGGCATCGACACTAATGCAATCTCTAAACGCCGCAACAAAAGACATCATGGTATAAACAGGAGATATTTATGATAGACCCTATCAGTCCAGTAGCTTCCAATCAAGTCTCCATACACCAAGAAAAAGGGCACACTTTTACGCGCCCCATTAATAAAACAGAAGACACTATCTCAGAAGAGCTCTCCTGCACCCCAATCGAGCGCCTGCTTGAGCTTCTTCAACGCTATAGCCAGTGCCTATCCAAACACATCTTTTCCGCAAAACAAGATGAAGGCGCGGCGCTTTTATCTTACAAAGAAGATACAAGACGCAAACAGCATTGCAACAATGGCTCTGCACTACTTAGCTTATGTGGCGGCGTGCTTGGTGGCGCTTTAACCGCAGCAAACCTAAAGCCAATTGGAGAATTTGCCTCTCAAGCAGCCGGCATGGTTTCAACAGTTGTCCGCGGAGAAGAGGTGATCATAGACGGTCAAAGACAAGTCGTTCTTAGCGGTAACCTTCCAGCTGCAAAACAACAAGAAGAGATGTGCTCAAGAGCAAAAGACACGCAGGCAAATCTCATTCGCACTATTTTGGAAGCTAGGGCCAACGCCATGCGCGTTTAAAAACCCCAAGAAAAGCCAAGCTCTCCATATTTGACGCGCCTATTAAAAAACTGCCCCTCATACGAGAACCCTTGATGGTAATCTACGTAGGCGCGCATCTTACGACCCACACCCTGCAACTTACTAACCTCATAGCCCAACTTATATGTCACATCGAGCGCCCAGTGGTGTTGCTCCCAGTTCTCTAAATGCATTGCAAAAAACGGCGTGCCATACAACTTGTGATAGTATAGCTTTTTTCCAAAAAGACGCAGCTCTGCCCCATACTCTACATAAAGCGGTTTCAAAGGAAATGACTTGTCACTATGAAAAATAACTCCAGCGCCTCCATACCCCCTTAAATGCTTCGAAAACTGATATGAAGCAAAAAAATCAACAGCTTCAAAACTAGGATTCTTGCGATGCGAAACATACTTACGGTGATTTACCATACACTCATCACCAAGATGACTAGATATATGATAGACCCTTAGACGAAAGGACCAAAGATCAACAGCATAAGTTAAAGGAATACCGGCAAAATAATCTGCATTCACAAGTTCGCAAAGATCTCCGTTATCATTTTTAGGAATATCATGGAAATTAAATACCGTCCACACGCCAGCATCAATCCCTATCTGCAAATCCCCATGCCACTTCCACACATCTCTCCAACGAAAAATAGGAAAATTATCCCCCAAAGACACAGCAGCTGCAGGACTGCCCACAACACAATCACCAACACGCAGCGCTCCAGAATAGGTAGGCTCTCTTGGATCAGCAACAAGAGGCTGAAAAAGAACCGTTGACTGAGGAAACCAAATCCCATTCACACGCGGCTGTTCAACGTATTTTTCCCGGGCAGCAAGCTCCTCTTTTGTCACATCTTGCACATGCACAGAAACCACGCCCGGCAAATCTCTAACAAAAGAAATAATACTATTGGAAACCAGTTCGTTTTTTGGAAGATGCGCCAAATAGACATTATGATTTTTTACGCGCACAATCACTCTATACTCGTAAAAGTGCATATCTACAAGTGCTTGAATATACCCTTCAAGATAAGGATCTGTTGCATCAGCAAAACTTTCAATGGGCAAATTGTCAGCACGCGTTAGCACCTGACCTACGGCCATAACCTCAGCGCATATAATACAACCCCCCAACAGCACAGCTCTTGCAGTACGCATGGACAACACCTCCTCTCCGAGCTTATACATCCCTTGCAATATTAAGAGCAAAATTTTTTTATCTTGACCCTACACCTCCCTCTTCGCTAACATATCTCGCTAAAGGGGCAATAGCTCAGTTGGTTAGAGCAGCGGACTCATAACCCGTAGGTCGCAGGTTCAAGTCCTGCTTGCCCCAAACCTTCCACACCTATACAAAAGCTGGTTTTCGTTCATTACGCAACTAATGCGGAAACCTTCTTTTACGCAGATTTTACGCACTCAACCAAAAGAGAGTGCAGCAATTGGCAACAAAGATTAGCCAATCGGCTAGTCGTTTCCTCTTTGCATCCAACCAGCATAAATCCTCCAAATTTCTATCAAAACTTTCTTCAAGTGCGTAAAAAGTGCGTAAAGCTTTGTTTATCTTTATCACTTGCCCTTGAAAGTAAAGCCTTTGTTTATCTGAAAACAAGGGATTGGACATCTCTTGTTTTCAAATATTTCCTTTTATGTTAAACGATTCTACTTAGTGAGGTATTGCTGTGGGTTCTATCAGATCACTGTAGAATTGAGCTTATACCCGCTGACTGAGAATTATGTAGCACCTATTAGAGACTTCATTGCTAGGCTAAAAACTTACAAAGATCTTAGTATTGTCACTAACGCCACAAGCACGCAAATCGTAGGTGAACATGCATATGTCTTTGAAATTCTATCAAAAGAAACCGAGACCACATTCGCTTCTGGTCACAACGTTTTTGTAATGAAAGTTCTTGGCTTGGCTTTGAAAGAGATATCGAGAGTAAAAAGAAATAACTACAAGTAAAAAACTCATAAAACCACTGACAAAGAGAAGGAATAGTGCAAAATTTCACAGTAGAAGAACTTATAGATCTAACCGAAACGTGGCTAACTAAAGGGGATTTAAACCCCAATATGCTAGCAAGTAACTTTCAGTTTATCTCTCCGTTTTGGAAAAGTAACAGCAGAAAGGACTTCATAGATAAGTTTCAGAACTCGTCTACTTATCAAGAGACCAGTCTTTCAAAAATTACAAAGTTTGATCCAGTAATAAAATTCAAAAGTTTAGATGATTCTCACTTCGCCCTCATCGTCCAATATCACACAAAGAACAATAGTAGCGTATATGAGGCTGTTTTAGGAAAAATTGTAAATGGACAGTTAGTGGAATTGCGGACTATTTACGACTTGGAAGCAACCAAGAAAGCGCTCCAACTTGGCTAACATTTATTCTTGGGGAAAACTAGGGATGTCTATTCGGAATGAAATTCACTTCACAATAAATTCTCTTTCTCCTTTTGATGAGATCGAACAAGAACACATTTCATTCACAAAAAATTGGATTGAGTCAGGCGCAGAAATTTTTCGGACTGCAAAACCAGCAACGCCCGATCCTCATCTTGTTGCTTACTTTCTTCTTATTGATTCCTCAATGAATCAAGTCTTACTGGTTGATCATAAAAAAGCCGAACTCTGGCTTCCAGCTGGAGGACATGTCGAACTAAATGAGCATCCCAGAGAAACAGTAAAGCGAGAGATATTAGAAGAACTCGGGATTGAAGCTGATTTTATGACGTTAGACCCTGTTTTTTTAACAGTAACTAAAACGGTTGGTCAAATAGCTCAACATACAGATGTATCCTTTTGGTATCTCCTCAAGGGAAATAATGAGATGCCTCTACAATACGACCAAGAAGAATTTAATGATGTTCGCTGGTTTGATATCAACTCTATCCCTTATGAAAACACCGACCCTCATATGAGAAGGTTTATTCAAAAATTACTCTCGACCAAACAAAATTACTTGGAATTCTAGGAAAAATAAACCATTCACCGTTAAGCATTTAGATACATCTATAAAAAATATTACATATGGATCTATAGGATTTAGTCATCATAAAAAATCAATGCCTGAATTTCGGCGGCGTCTTTTAGCCGATTTTATATAATGCATCTGAAATTAATCGTATAAGAGAGCAAGCGTGATCACAAACGAACAAAAAGTTGAATTTTACCAGGCATTGCTTGATAAAAAAACAGAGTATGAAGGCATTTTTTTTGTGGGTGTTAAAACTACTGGAGTATTTTGCAGACCCACATGCCCTGCTCGCAAGCCAAAATTTGAAAACTGCGAGTTTTTTGAAAATGCAAAGCAAGCACTCTTGGCATCATTTAGACCCTGTAAACGTTGTAGACCCCTCTCGCATCCTAATCATGTTTCTACACTCGTTCAAACTCTTGTAGAAGCTGTAGAGAAAAATCCCGAAAAACGCTGGAAAGATAAAGACTTTAAGGAAATATGTGTTGATGAGTCGACTGCTCGACGGCAGTTTAAAAAGCGATTTGGGATGACATTTGTTGAATATGCCCGTGCAAGGCGTATGGGATTAGCCATGAAACAGATTAGAAGTGGCGACGCTGTCATTGAAGCTCAGCTTTCTACTGGTTATGAATCGGGAAGTGGATTTAGAGATGCTTTTACACGCATTATGGGTACACCTCCTTCCAAAATTGGAAACAATAAAGTTCTCAAAGCTTCTTGGATTGATACAATCCTTGGGCCAATGGTTGCTATCGCAGATGAGCAGGCTCTTTATCTTTTAGAATTTGTGGATCGTCGAGGTCTTGAAAGAGAAGTTGAAAGACTTCGGCAAAAAACTAAATCAGCAATTATTCCAGGACACTCAAAGCCCATTAGTTTAATTGAAGGTGAATTGAAGGAGTATTTCGAGGGCAATCTCAAAGTATTTAAAACGCCCTTATTTTTTCTTGGCTCTCCCTTTCAAATACGAGTTTGGGAAGAACTGCAAAAAATTCCTCCTGGTGAAACACGATCTTATTCTGATATTGCTGTCGCTATTGAACGTCCCTCAGCTTTTAGAGCTGTTGCTCAAGCAAATGGAGCAAACCAATTAGCCATTATTGTCCCTTGTCACCGAGTAATCAATGCAAATGGTGAAATTGGTGGATATGGAGGAGGGCTCAAGAGAAAACAATGGTTACTAACCCATGAAAAAGGAATATAGCTATGACAACGCAATCGGAACAGGCCCAGAGCTACTTAAAGATCTGCATGTCAAAGGCAAGCCCCTTATATTGTTTAATATTTGGGATGCTGGCAGTGCCAAAACCATAGAAAAAATTGGCGCAAAAGTAATTGCTACTGGGAGTTGGGCCGTAGCGGCGGCACATGGATATGAAGATGGAGAGGCTCTTCCATTCGATTTAGTCCTAGCCAATCTGAAACGTATCATTGCTAATGTTCGTGTGCCTGTAACAATTGAAGGCGGCTATGGAAAAACTCCGCAAGCTATACAGGCAAAGGTAACTAAAGTTATTGAAGCTGGTGCTGCTGGCATAAACTTTGAAGATCAAATCATAGGAAGTGAAAAATTATACTCGGTAATTGAGCAATGTGAACGTATCAGAGCTATTAAGGAAATTGCAAAACATACTCGTGTTCCAATTTTCATCAATGCAAGGACAGATATTTTCTTTAAGCAAGACTTAACCCACCATAACGAAAAGATTTTAGAAGAGGCACTGTATCGTGCTTTTGCCTATGCAGAGGCTGGAGCAAATGGCTTTGATGAAGGCATTTTTTACCGCTTATGAAAAAGTCGCACAAGCTGTGCGACAATTTGAATCCTTGCCCATTTTTAGCATCCCATGGGGGCATAACATTCTGCTTCTCCAAAAAATAAAGGATGCCAATGAACGCCTTTGGTATGCCTCTAAAACGATAGAACATGGGTGGAGCAGAAGCATGCTCACAATTTGGGTCGAAAATGACCTGTATCACAGGGAAGGAAAGGCCATCACCAATTTCAAGGCAGCATTACCCACCCCACAGTCAGATTTAGCACAGCAATCGTTAAAAGACCCATACGTCTTTGATTTCCTCACCTTGCATAAAGAATATCTTGAGAAAGATTTAGAAGATGGACTGGTCAAACACATCCAAAAATTCCTGATTGAATTGGGACAGGGGTTTGCTTTTGTTGGCCAGCAGTATCCACTCAAGGCGGGAGAACACGACCTATATATCGACCTTCTTTTCTACCATCTCAAATTGCGCTGTTATGTGATTGTAGAGCTCAAGGCAGGAAAGTTTGATAGCCGTGATGCTGGACAAATGAGCGCCTATCTTTCGGCTGTAGACGATCAGCTTAGACGCTCTGACGATCAGCCCAGCATTGGGATTATCCTGTGCAAGACAAAGGACGATATTTTTGCTGAATATGTTTTGAGAAACTTTAATCGACCAATTGGCTTGGCAGAATTTGAAGTTAAAGTAGTTGAAAAGTTGCCAAAAGAGCTTAAATCAAGCCTCCCTACAGTTGAAGAGATTGAGGCCGAATTAAGCACAGTCCCCGAAAGCAAAAAGAAGCCAAAAAAGACCAAAGCAATAAAGTCTAACAGCCGTTAGACAATTTGACTGGTTTAGAATGAATTTTAACTGAGATGTTGATAAAATTTCCTTTTCTCCTGTATCTTAATACCATAACAAATAGCTGCGTGCTGTGTTGTTTAGTATGATGGCGGACTCATAACCCGTAGGTCGCAGGTTCAAGTCCTGCTTGCCCCAATTTATTTCTAAATCCTTCTTAAATAAATCACTAAACGGGTTTAGGAAGACTTTAAAAGCCCTGATTTGTCTAAATTTCTTCCTGCTACAGATCACATCAAGCCAAGGGTGAAAAAAGATGCGTAAAAAATGGATGCTTTCTGCAACTCTTCTGCTGATTGGCCTCATAGGAGGAGTTTACTTCTTTTCTCCACACCCTGCGCAGTTTACCGAATACTGTGCATTCTGTGATCCCAAAGTCTTAGATCGACAGAGATTCTATGAAGATGACCTTGTCGTAGCGTTGTACACACACAAGCCTATTCTGCCAGGCCATTGCCTGGTGCTTCCCAAACGACATGTTGAGCGATTTGAATTACTCACAGATGAAGAAATAACCCAAATTGGCAGGGTAATCAAAAAAGTTGACCAAGCAGTAACAAAGGTATTTGACACCTCTTCTTACCTTCTCCTACAGAAAAATGGCATTGAAGTCGGGCAATCAGTTCCTCATGTACACGTTCATTATATCCCCAGGGAAAAAGGCGATAGCTCCACATTTGGCTTCCTGGTGAAAATGTATATCGCAAATGCCAAAGGACCTATTTGTGCGGATGAGATGCGGGAAACCGTAGAAAAACTCAAACAAGCGACTAATCTTAAGAACTCATGAAGAACCATATTATATTAGGAGTCTTATACCAAACGTGGAAAATAAATTCATATTTGAGCAGCTTTCACGCGCTCAAATATGAATTTATTTTCCGCGTTTGGTATTACTATGTTTTAGGTTTGAAGTTGTTAAAATAAAAATCAAACGTAATGCCAAACACGCATCAAGTTATTTTCCACAAATTACATCTCTCTTAATAGATATTTAGAGAAGCATGTTTCACCTAAAAACTTCGTCCTATTATTAGCAAAAGTTCGCTCGTCCAATAATTAGACCCAAATTCGCC
Organism: uncultured Chlamydiae bacterium; assembly: GCA_945957075.1. GTDB lineage: Bacteria > Chlamydiota > Chlamydiia > Chlamydiales > Rhabdochlamydiaceae > CAMFJP01. Next base: position 2,312 of record CAMFJP010000032.1, on the reverse strand, counting down.
TTCATAACCTAAATCTAAAGTAACAAGCTTCTGCTTGCCTAGCCCTATCAGAAAGTTGATTCCTATAACCGCTAAATTGAGATTCTTATTGATTGCAGTAACAGTGAATGCGCTCGGAGTTCCTACAAAAGCAGTATGTACTGTTCCTGTAGAAAAGGGTTTTTGAAATACGTAACCGACTTTCTCTCTTAAAAAAAACGTACCCCACTTAAATTGCCATTTTTCACAGAACTTCAATCCCGTTTCACTGCGCATCATTGAACTGTTTTTTGCTTTGTTTACAACATTGAAGGGATCGGCGCCCTTTTCTTGATACCCCCTTTGCCATGTAATCGCCCAGTCAAGCGAAGTAAAGGGAGTTATCTTCCCCCACGAAAATTCTCCCTCATATCCAACTTCTAAATGCGGCAAAAGTTGCCAAGAAAAAATATTCGCCTTAGCAGTTTTTGAAAACTGAGGAAAAGAAATAGAGCGAGTATTTTTATTTTTATTAAAGAATTCCCACAATGCAGTTGAAAAATAGAATCTATCTTTGAAAACCTTCGCATAAAGGCTAGCAAAGTAGTAATTGATGCTTGCATGACCAAAATTATGATCTTCATGTAAATGCGTATGCGCATACCCTAAAGCACCTCCTACAACACCACTATTCTCCCCCCGATAATCCAATCCGCTCAATATTGCTTCCGAAAGGTAATTAAAGCTAGGAGTTTGATTTTCCCCTTTTTGATAAGCATATTGCCCAAATCCTGAGACCCATGCAGAAAATTTGTGTTTGGATTTTGTTTTTTCTTTAGAAGATTTAAAATCTTCTGATGTGTCGGCAAGCAGGTTTGCTACAAAAGGTTCTTGAAAAGAACCCTCTCCTTTCATGTTAAAACCATCTACATGATCTGTAAGAACTCCGCTAAGAGAAAAAGCTGTTTGCTGAGCCGTATAAACTCCTAAGGCGTTTCTTGATGGAGAAACGCTCTTTAAAGCCCTTTGCAATTGCGACTCATTTAAATTTTTAAACCAAGAAAGAGTGGAAGGCGAACCGTTTTTATTGAGAGCATTAGCTATGATTAAACTATTGCCGGAAAGCTGGCTTGTCGCAATCACATAGCATGGAGAAGGTCTACTAAACAGAAGATAAATCAAATTAGAATCATAAAACAGATTAAAAGAATATCCCGAAAGGCCTCCTGTGACCGTAGAACTAAATGCACCGGCATAAGAGCCATCTACAATCAGGTACTGATGATCTAACGAATAAGTACCCGCTTGTTGTACCACATTCACAGTTCCACCAAGATCAATATGACCACCACCTACGATTACAATCTTTGATGCGTCGGTTGGATCGATCTCAACCGTCGTAATTGAACCGCTGTCCAAATAAAGGTTACCCCCTGAGGTATCAAATGTAATTGTCCCTATCGAATTTCCAGGATAGAGAGTCCCCAAAATCGTCCCTCCTCCGAAAATCGTTCCTGTCCCACCAAGAGTCGCTCCAGAATTTACAGTGACCCCTCCCTCTATTTGCCCATCTACAGAAAGCCTTCCTGCAGAAACAGTCGTTCCCCCCGTATATCCATTTGTACCACTGAGTGTTAGTGTTCCTGCGCCTTTTTTTACAATACTGCCAGCCCCTAAAATACTGCTTACAATGGTCATATCATGGCCATTTGTATCGATTCCAGAATTCATCGATAACGTCGTAATCGGTCTAGAGGAGGGGATCGTAATAGCATCTACCCCAGCTTGCAAAGTTCCGCCTGAAAGAACTAAAGAACTAGTTGTTTTCCCCAAAGAAGAGTCAGCAGATATATTAATTGCACCATCGCTGATAGTTGTCGTTCCACTATACGTATTTCCATTTGCAAGAATAAGGGTTCCGGCACCACTCATTAAAATAGACCCCCCTGATCCCACCCCTGACGTCCAAGTAAATCCTGAAGGAATAGAATTGGAACTGTCATCTGCAATTGATCCAGAAAATGTAATTATATTACCACTTGCAGGCTGAAAATGAACCGTTGCTCCAGTATATATAAAAAGATCCGTTCCTGCAGATACTCCATTTCCACCATTACTCGATACAATATTGCCTGAAGTCGAACAAACACCATAAAAATTTAAAGTGCCACCGGAGTTTACAAATATCGCCCCCCCTAAACCGGCTCCATCCCCTCCTGTGCTAACAGTGGAATCGCTTGCACCAACCCCTCCACTACTACTACCGCCATCCCCTGCTCCACCCCCGCCTCCAAAACCTCCAACGCCCCCAAAACCACCAAAAACAGCATAACCACCTCCCTGTCTCTTATACA
>CAMFJP010000031.1 GCA_945957075.1 uncultured Chlamydiae bacterium | reverse complement strand
TCCGCTTCTTACTCATTTACAACACGTTAAAACTACATAAAACAAATGTTAATATTTTATTTCGATTATAATAAATAAATGATATAATTTGTGTTATACGTTGATATAATAGTGTTTAATAGATAAAATATCTAAAAAAATTATAAAAAAGAGAGTAATATGACTCCCACTTATGTTCGAACATGCATGCACACCCGCCGCGGTCAAGCCTGGCATCCAGAGACCATGTGCCCGGGACACAATGTGAAATTAGAAGAAGAAAAGAAACTCGTCCACGACGCCATATATAAGGATCCTCATACACAAACTGCCTTGTCTATTATTGCACGGGAAATGCTTGGAATACAGAATCCACAATGCCTACATTTGACCTTTATTAACGATGGAAACTTAGAAATAGACGCCCCACAAGTCAAAGCACACCTTACACTTCTAAACGGTCAGATTATTGTTACAAGAACAGACCAACAAGGGCAAACTCAATGGGCATACAATTTTGATGGATCTCTTCTTCGTGAAGCCAGCCTGCGCATCAACAACGTCGCAACACAAATTTTTTTAGATTGCCAACACAGGTGCCATGCCCACCACCACCCCATGCAGCCCATGACCATGCAGCCCATGCCCCGCCGCGCCCCACAACCGCAAGCCCCTACCGCAACACAACCAAGAAGAACGAGCAGCGCCTATGGCAGCTCTCGCCCAAGAGCTACAGCAGAATACGCTGCCTTGGTCCCCGCGACGCTTCCAGGATATAATTCTCAGGTGAGACACAGTGAGTATGTACCCCGCCAATACACAAACCTAACCGCCGATGTCGACGCACTACTAAAAGAAAAAGATGCACACATTAGCACCCTCCGCCAACGCGCCGAAAATGCAGAAGCACATAGAGACGACCTAAGAGAATTCTTCTTAAGAAACCCACATGCACCTGTCGCTACACTGACTGCATTACAAGCTCGTCTTGAAGAACAAGAAAGAGAACTGGTGCGCGCTCAAGAGGAATTACATGATGCTAGAAGAGGTATGGCAACCCTAGAAGAACAGACCGGACACCAAGTAGAATCGCTCAGAAGACAATTAGCAAAAGCAACTGCCCTTTTAGAACACACTACAGATGAGAGAGAGCGTCTTCTTCAATTAGCAGAAAGAAATCAAGCTAAGACTGAGGAAGTTCAAGCACAATTACGAGTTTCCGATGATCAAAAAGAAAAATTGATGCAAAGACTTCGAGAAATTGAATACTCTCTTGATGGGACAGAAAGAAGATCTGCGGAAGCAATACAAAAACTACAAGCGGAATTCACCTTAGCAATAGAACAAGCAGATAGGCTTGCATCTTCACATAAACAACTAGAGCAACGTCATGTTGAGCTACAACACGAACATACTGCAACTCGAAAACACCTTCGTCTTGCTGATCAAAAAACTCAAGAGGCAGAACGTATAGCAGAAAATCTAAGAGAGCAGCTACACCACCGGGAAACAGAGCTATTAACTAGAGCGACTCACGCTGAAGCACAAAATAGATTATTACAAGAGCAGTGCCATTCACTTGAAGAAAAAATGAGCTCTCTTGAAGCCAGCGCACAATTACAACTTATACGGTATCGATCATTAGAATCTGATCTAAACACTGCACGCTCTACTATTGCACAGAAACAGCAAGCAGTCGAAACCCTTGATGCACAATTACATATAGAAAGGGAAAAAACATTCTCTTTAATAATTACACAGGAAGAATTGAAAAAAACTATTTGTACTCTCACCAAACAGACCTCATACCTTGAAAACGAACAAAAGCGATTAAACCTTTTACTAGAACAAACGACCGAAAATCAACGCCAAACAGAACTTCAACTTACACAAGTTATGGGATGGTATCAACAAGCCGAAGAACAAAGAGACTTAACACAAAGAGAACGCGCAGAATTACGCGACAGGCTTTGGGAAAAAACAAACAATCTAGACACCATCACACAACAATTCCATAGCCTACGGCTAAAACAGGCAGATCTGGAGCATCAGCACGATCTCTTGCATGCACAAGTGGCAGATATTTCTGATCAACTTAGATCAGCACAACAAAAACTCTCTAAAGCACGTGAAACAGCTAGAATAAATCAAGAAGAATTAGATCAAAAACAAGAAACAATTAAAACTCTTCAACAACAAAATCAATCTTTGAACGAAGAACTTCAAAAAGCGATTGAAACACGAGACACAAAAATTGCTGAGTGCGGTCATGCACGACTAACAATCATACGTCAAACATCCGAGATCGCTGAGCTTAAACAACAGATAAAAAGCAAAGAAACAGCTCTACATATAGCTCGCGATGAATTGACTGCCCTACAAACACAGCTAACTACAGCAAAAGACAGGGAACTTAATGCTGAAGCACTATTAAAAGACCAAGCCGCACGCATTGCTGAGCTGGAACTCGCTCTCAGAGAAAAAGACGCTGCTGCAGAAAGATCTGCTACAGCGACAGCCGCCTTACGCCAAAGGGTCGGAGTAGCAGAGGGGCAAGCGCGCGAATTTGAGGATATCTTCCACAGGCTCCATCAAATCATAAATCCTAACCTATCCCCATCAACGAATACCCTCGATATGGCAGGCTCGTTAGTTCAGTCATTAAACAAAATTCTAAGAACAAATCATGAATACCAACAGAGATTAATCGAATTAGAACAGAAACTACAGGAGTTATCCGCTTTAATAGAACAAAAAGATGCCGCATCAGACAATGATAGACGCCATCTTGAACAACAAGTCGCTGATTTAACTCAAAAATACGATGAATTGTTAACTAATCATACAGCTTCACTAAAGCTGGCAGAGCAGAAGGAAATCGATTTAAAGGTTTGCATCCTAAACTTACAAGACGAAAAGAGCGCAGCCGAACACTGTTGCCAAGTACTAGAAAGCAGAATAGCTGAGCTTGAACAATCTTCAGCAAGCAACGCCAGTGAAGTTCAAGAATTGCGTCAGCGATTGTCAGAACAAGAGGCTCGAGCGAATGTTCTAGCCGTCGCAAACGCTGAGCTTAACCAGGAGCTTGAACGTCTACGCGCTCAACCGCCAGTAGTATGCACTGTGCCTACCATCATTATGACAAAGGACGGTGAATCTCAAACATCACCACAGGCTCCTTTGCAAGATGCTGCGGTCGGGAACGATCCCGAAGAGGCTGTAATGCTTGATGACATTGATGAAGTTGTTTCTCCAAGAGGTCCCTCTGTTGCATTGCCACCATCTTCTTGCAGCGAGGCAGAGGCAGAACAACCAGCTCCCGCACCTGTTGTTGCTCCGCCTGCTGTTCCTCCGCAGCGCAGAAGGAGAACAAGAATAGTAGAGGATGTCTCACAAATCACAACAGCTGATCCAGGAGTTCGATTAACAGAGGGTCAAATAGCCAAACTAAGACATAATCATGAGGTTCTGCAGGACATGCAAGCCCAGATTAATGATTTATACGGAGCAGATGGAAACATAATATTAAGAAATATAAAAACTTTCTTAACTTCTGCTGAACAAACAAAACAAAAGTACAAAGCAATACGCGGTCAATGCAATAGATGGCAAAACAAAGCAATAGGACTTTTGTCTCAAGAAACAACTGATTTAATAACAGGGATAAATGACTATCATCCAGTATTACCTGTAGATTCTATACGCGCATCTTGCGCCTTCGACAACATAGATCAATTTATTCAACAACTAACCGAAGTACATCCAACAATCTGTTACACAGCGATATATCATCCCGAGTTTACGACTTCGTTAGCTGCATACAACATTATGTTAATACAAGCCATATCTGACATATCAGCTGCAATTAATACTCTACAAGGGATACAACAGCGATCTAGACAACAGAATACTGAGCTAGAGCAAAAAAGACGCCAGCGCGCTAACGCCGTTATAGCACACAACGCACTACGCATATTTGTAACAGAACTAAATGCTAAATTTGATTTGGTCTCTGCGCACTTAGTTAACATTGAACAGCGAGGCCTTGTGCTTCCAAAAGCAGATAAGAAACAGGTTGACCGAAGAAACCCCGTCCCACGCCCACGCCCTACAGCGCATAAAACACAACAACATATACGTAGCGCACGCAAAGTAGAAAATTCAGAATCAGAAGACGACGCAGGATCGGGTACAGCAGCTATTCCAGGGGAAAGAGACGATTTAGACTAACCACTGGAAGAGGGGAGGGTGAGGGCGTCGAGGCGCTTGCCCCAGCTGTCGTAGGCTTCGAGGAGACACCCTGAGGTGTCGAGGCGGAGGGTCCAGAAACAGCGGCTTTTTTTGGAAGCTGCGAGATACCAGGCAGATCTCGGTGACCTGGTTGGCACACCAAATGCTCCATCCCCAAGGTAAATAACACCTTGGGGATCTATATTTCCAGCGCGCAGGGGAAATGTTCGTTTAAACACGTGGTTGTGATGCTCAAACGCTGCACGTATTCCATAAGATTCAAATAGAGGAACCCAAAGGTCACGAATTTTTGTTGGGACCTTGCCTGAATAGGAATAATAGGCTGGGTAAGCGGAAATATGGTAAACGGCAAGTTTATAGGGAACATCTTGTCTTGCGCTAAGAGCCTTTTCAAGCCATGTGGTTTGCGCGCCTTCTATGGGGTACACGTGCCCTGTATCGAGAAGAAAAAGGGAAATAGGGCCGATATCCAGAACACTATAGCTTGCCCCTTTCGGAAAAGAAAAAAACTCAAAGAGACGCCGCCCTTTTTCTTCGGGGGTCTTGGCATCAGAGCGCACATCGTGGTTGCCAGGGGTCACAACAAGGGGAATAAGCCTTCCATCGTCTGTCCGCATTTTCTTCCACTCCTTAAAAAAGGCGAGCCATCTTTTCAGCTCATAGGTATCGCGCTGCTGTAAAAACGAGCTCACCCCATTGGAATAGGCGATATCGCCGCCAAGCACAACAAAATCAACATCTTTAGAAAGGACCTGCATGTTCATTTCTCGAAGCAGAGATAGGGAAAAAAAGGCGTCGCCGCCTATGGCAAAATAGAGGGGGCCAGAGGGTTGCAATGTGGTAAAGCGGTATGTTTCAGGCTCATCGCCAATACGGAAAAGGTAGGTAGAGCCTGGATGGAGTCCTGTCAGCTCTAAACGGTGCGCAATCACATCGCTTTTATAAATAGGCGTAGCTACGGCCTCTTGGCAAGTCCAAAAGCCCTGCTCTTCCCGGTACCACACTTTAGAGGGGCCGCTGTGTTTGGCCTCTGTATGCCAATAAATCGTCATCGATGTTGTAGGGTCGGAGGCCCAGGTAAGATAGAGCGCTGAGGGCTCTTTGGCACACAGTCCCCCTACCCAAAACAAAACCACTAAAATATTACGAATCATGCAGCCGGATTCTAAATGATTCTTACTGAAAAGCAAAGGAAATTTCAAACAAGTTGCGCGAAAACGAGAAATCGCGCAATAATAAGACAAAATGTTGCACGAAAAGGGTTAATCGCGCAACTTTTTGATGCTGAGCAAAAGTAATACCATCTATGAAAAATGTCTAACAAGTTAAAAAAAGAGATTGAACACCTAACAGAAATTATCAGACGCCATCCTGACGGTATTTCCATAAAAGAACTACTGCACCTCATGAATGAAGTCACACCTAAGAGAACTCTGCAATATAGACTATCCATTCTTATTAAAGCTAGCATTGTGAGAATTGAAGGCATCGGCAGAAATAGTAAATATTACTTCAATCAAGTTGCAGAAAATAAGCAAACACAAAAATCCGCTGAAGCACCAAAAACAACCTTTACGATCCCTCTTTCATTAGAAGGAGAAGAGGTACGTAAACAGATATCCGCTCCAATTCAACTACGCGCTCACGTAAGTTATCGAAGAGAATTCTTGGATGCGTATGAACCAAATAAAACCTTCTACCTATCTCAACCCATCATTGAAAAACTATTTAAACTAGGGTCTGGCGCGGAAAAAGGACGTCCTGCTGGAACTTATGCAAGAAAAATCTATCAGAGACTTTTAATTGATTTATCCTGGAACTCCAGCCGTTTAGAAGGAAACACCTATTCCCTACTTGAAACAGAAAGATTGCTTGCAACTGGGAAAGAAGCTCCTGAAAAAAATCCAATGGATGCGCAAATGATCTTAAATCACAAAGCGGCCATCGAATTTATTGTGGATATGGCTGAAGAGATTGATATTAACCGCTATACGATTTTAAATATTCACGGACTACTTTCCCACGATTTACTCATGGACCCAAACGCATGCGGAAGACTGAGAACGATACCGGTTAAAATTGGAGAATCGGTTTACCATCCCACTGAAGTGCCGCAACTACTCGAGGAATGTTTTCAACTCATCATCCAAAAAGCTAGTGCCATCCACAACCCTTTTGAGCAGTCGTTCTTCCTAATGGTGCATTTGCCTTATTTACAGCCATTTCTGAACGTTAATAAAAGAGTCTCTCGTTTAGCCGGCAACATCCCCTTTATTCGAAAAAACATGAGCCCACTCACCTTTGTCGATGTTCCCGAATCTGATTACATACAAGGATTGCTTGCAATCTATGAACTAAATCGCGTCGAACTTTTTCGAGATGTTTTTGTTTGGTCTTATGAACGCTCAGCTTCTCTTTACTTAGCGACCCTTGAAGCTATAGGCCAACCGGACCCGTTTCGCACACGTTATCGTGATTTCATTCAACAATCTGTTTATACAGTTGTTCAAAACAAGATGGATAAGTTAAAAAGCTCCCAATTCATTTCGAAATTTGCCAAGGACAATATCTCGGCTGAGGATCGAAATCGTTTTATTGAAATTACTGAAATTGAAGTAAGCAGTCTCCATGAGGGAAATTTTGCTAGGTTTAAAATACGGCCCTCGGAATTTTTTGAATGGCAGCGCTCTTGGAAATGAACCTATCCCACTAATCGGAAGCAGCTAAATTCAAGTTCTTTTCCTAGAGAGAAAATAATCTTGAATTTAGCCCTTCAGAATCGCATAACCGTAAAATTCTTTGGAAAATGATAGGCATTCCTGCTGAAGAAATTGTAAGGGATGGGCCTTTTTTTCAAAGTCAAACAGTAAGGCAATCTGGATGTCAAATTGACTATATGATTCAAACTCGTTTTAATACTTTATATGTTTGCGAAGTCAAGTTTTCTAAAAAACCCATAGGGCCGCGCGTTATCGAAGAGGTAGAAGAAAAAACAAAACGTCTTAAAATTCCCAAACGCTTTTCAATTAGACCAGTACTAATCCATGTGAATGGAGTAGAAGATAGCGTTTTAGATCATGAATATTTTGATAAAATCATCGATTTCAGCCAGCTATTAGAATAGAACTCAATTACTAACCTAAGCTTCGGGCTAATAAAGCCCCCTACGACGAGGGGGCTTCAGAGAAAGATTAATAGTCTCTGCGAGAGTGACGGGATCTGCCCCCGCCGCCTTCATCTCCCCAGCGTCCACCACCTTGTGAACCACCGAAAGAGCGCTCTCTTTTTTGTTCAGGTCTTGCGTCGTTAACGATGAGTGTCCTTCCGCCAACTTGCTTACCATTGACTCCGTCGATTGCTTTTTTAGCATCGTCTGCATTAGCCATCTCAACAAATCCAAAACCTTTAGATTGGCCTGTGAATTTGTCTGTGATAATGCGTACGGAATCTACTTGTCCATAAGAAGAGAAAAGCTCGCGCAATTCTTCTTCTGAGATGCTGTAAGGCAAGCTGCCTACGTACAGTTTTTTGTTCGTCAATTGGGTCATGATTTCTCCTTAAAATGTGATAACACGTTGACTCGGGGCTTTCCCCATCGGCGGAACAAAGACTGGACACGACGCGCGGGATGCAAAGACACGGGATCAACAACGGATAATATTCTATACAAAAGGAGATTTGACGGTCAACTTATATGACGCTCTACAAAAATCTCTGGCCATACAAAGCCCTCTGTATACTCTGTAAAAGAGCGCATAAGCTGCTTTGTGCGCTCTCCTACTATCCCCTTTCCGATGGGGATTCCGTCAATAGAAATCACAGGAAGAATTTCTCTTGAGCTAGATGTGATAAAGGCCTCTTCGATTAAAGAAATATTTTGATAAAAAACGGGAGCGTGCAGAACAGGAAATAGGTCGTTTGCAAGACGGAGGACAACAGCTCTTGTAATCCCAAAAATCACATTGTCTTCGTCAGCTGTATGTAGGCCCGCTTTTGTAAAAGAAAAAAAATTACTTGTCGTTCCCTCTAAAATCTCTTTTTTTTCTCCTAAATACAAGGCTTCTGTAGCCTGCCTATTCTGCGCTAGCGCATACACCCCTGGCACATAGTAGAGTGACTTTACCTTCGGCAAAGGTCTGGCTGTATTTAGCGTAATTGCATGTACGCCCTGGGTGTAGAGGGCACTTTTTGGGGTTACAAGGGGGTACACTAAAATAATAAAGCGACAAGGACCTTGCGGAAAAAAATGATCGGGGCTGTCCCCTGCTGTTAAAATAATTTTTATACTGCTTTCTGCACCGCTCATTTTGTGAAGCAGATTTTCTATCCAATATGTGATCTGAGAAAAGGAATAAGGAAGCTGAAGACCTATCTCTTTTGCTGAGTAAGCAAGTCTCTGTAAATGTTCTTGAAGATGAAAGGGACGCCCTTTATATGTGCGCAGGTAATCGAAAACACCATATCCACGCAAAAAACCCAAATCATGGATAGAAAGGGCAACTTCATCTACATACTGTCCATCAACTAAAGCGAGCATAAAAGAAAGGTAACACCCTTTTTTTTCAAAATCGAGCGTTTTTTTTAAAAAAAATATTGCGCAATATGTACAAAGGGCATATGGAGAATGGGTATAGCAAATAATTAACAGGAGGCTGTTTCATGGCATTAAAGGATACGATGAACAAAATGCGCGGGCTTCTTGGCGAGCTTTGCCACGATCTAGAAAAATCAGAAAGAGGCAATAAAGCGGCGTCACAGAGAGTACGCACAGGATCTATTAAGTTTGAAAAAACTGCAAAACTCTATCGCAAAGAATCGGTAGCTGCAGAGAAAAAAGGTGGAATGAAAAAATCACCTGCGAAAACAAAGGCAAAGGCAAAAGTAAAAGCAAAGCCTGCCAAAAAAGCAAAATCTTCTTCTACAGCCAAAAAAGGCGGAATGCGCGCAAAGAAACGTTGATCTTAAGATAACGTTTTCTCTATATTCGAGGGGCATGGACTCTGTGCCCCTTATTATCGACGCCCTTTCCTCTAAAGGCAAAGGCATCGCAAAGTTTCAAAACAGTAAAGTAGAGGTCCCCTTTAGCCTTCCTGGAGATGAAATTATCGTCTCTTTAGGAAAAAAAAGACGGGGTGTATACAAAGCGGCCCTATCCCATATTAAGGCGCCCTCTCCTATGCGTGTAGATCCTCTGTGCAAGCACGCTTCTGTGTGCGGGGGCTGCACGCTGCAACATATGTCCTACCTAAAACAGCTCGAAGAAAAAGAGGGACGCATTCGCGCTCTATTTGCTCCTTTAATAAAAGAAGCGCTTTTTCATCCTATTCTCCCCGCGCTGTCTCCCTGGCACTATCGCAATAAGATGGAATTTTCTTTTTCTCAAAATAGGGCTAAGGAGCGTTTTTTGGGACTGATGCAAGCCAAAGGACGGGTATGTTCACTTACAGAATGTCACATTGCCCCTCCATGGATGATAGAGGCACTACAAGCTGTCTATGCGTTTTGGGAAAACACAGATCTTTTAGCCTATCACCCTCCCTCAAATACAGGCTCTTTGCGCACACTAACGCTTCGCGAGGGCAAACGCACAGGCGATAAAATGGCTATCTTAACGGTATCTGGAAACCCAGAGTTTGCCTTAAAGCGCCATCACATAGATGCATTTAAAGAAACGCTGGAACGTCTGCACCCCTTTAGCCTATTTCTGCGCATTCAACAGATCGCAAAAAAACAACCGACTCAGTTTTATGAAATGCATCTAGCCGGCAAACCGCACATCGAAGAAATTCTTGAAGTTAATGGGCGCTCCTGGCGCTGTGTCATTAGTCCCAGCTCTTTTTTTCAACCCAACACGCTACAAGCAGAGCGTCTATTTGCACGGGCTTTTGAACTTGTTTCTCCCCCAAAAGGGGTCTTGGATCTCTATTGTGGAACTGCTGTTTTAGGCCTGCTTGCAACCTCTTACGCAGACAAAGTGACTGCTGTAGAAATCAATCCTTATGCCACATTTGATGCAGAATGCAACGTTTTAAACAACAATGTAAAGGATTTAGATATTGTATGCTCCGATGTAGGCGCATGGCTTGCACATACGCCAGTGCATCGAGACCTTGTGATTCTCGACCCACCACGAAGTGGATTAACCCCACAAGCACTCTCCCACTTACTAACGCTGCAGCCAAAAGAAATTCTATATATTTCCTGCAACCCCGCCACTCAAGCTGAAAATGCTACCGTCTTAATCCAAGCGGGCTATCAACTCACACACATCCAACCAGTCGACCTTTTCCCTCATACTATCCATACAGAAAACATTATAATTTTAAAAAAACCAAAATAAACTTGCTTTCGGCCAAAAAATCGGGCAACCTGTACCCTATCGATTAGAAAATCGCGTATAGAGGTTTTATGAAAAAAATTTTTTATCTTTTTATGTTAGCTGGAGCTCCTTTGCTAGCTGATGAAGCGGCAGCTCCTGCAAAAGAAAATAACATGCTCCAAACGCTGATTATGATCGGTGTGGCGCTGCTGTTCTTTTACTTTATTTTATGGCGTCCAGAACAAAAACGACGCAAGACGATGCAAAAACAACGTGAATCGCTAAAAAAAGGCGACCAAGTAACTGCCATGGGAATCATTGGCACAGTATGTCAAATTAAAGACAATAGCCTTGTTTTACGCATGATCGATGGTGCAAAAATCGAAATGCTAAAAGCTGCAATCACAGACGTGCAGCCAGGCAAAGAAGAAACAGATACCCTCATATCGAAAGAAGAAAAAAAAGGCTGCTGTTCCGAAAGTCATTAAACATAAAAGCCCCTGCTTGAAGCTAACGCAGGGGCTTTTTTCTATGCCAAATTTTCTTCATCCATATCAATGAAAGGAGGCTCCTCTTGCATAAGCTCCCCTACAAGAGCATGCACCCTGCGGCTAATATCAATAGCGCCGCTACAACCTCTATATAATGTTCCATCCACCTCAATGACGTCATCTCCTCTAAACGACAAACGAATATTTCTCCCATTTTCCAACCGGACCTCAATATACCGATCCGAAAACAATAAATTACAATTTACAGGTCCTTGCCTCTGCAATCTTGGCGCAACAAGAACTTGACAATCCCGAGATTGTAAAAATAGATCCGTAAGAGCCTTAACGCGCATCGCCTTATGCTCATCATGATGTGCAGGCAAAGGGACCACACTATTACTTCTAAATACTCTTATCACACCCCCTCCACAATTAATAATCTCAACAAGACGCTTTTCAAAATTTGATTTTTTACAACTGTTTTTTTAAAAAAAATCACTAAAATTCAAAACAACAATACAATTTTATTACAGATCAATATTATAATGCAAATTATTTT
>CAMFJP010000030.1 GCA_945957075.1 uncultured Chlamydiae bacterium | reverse complement strand
CTCTGCAAGTGCATATGACCCTATAAAGTTTTTTAGATAATCTAGACATATCATATGCAAATTTTAAATTGCAACACGTACAAATAAAACTTCAGGGGTCTTTCTTTTCTGCCATGTGATAAACTTTTGCGCGCAATGATAAATACAACATCGCCTAAAAACTCCATAACGCAAATTGTTGACTGGCTCTATGCCGGAGACTGCGTTGTCCTTCATGAGGACGCCATACTAAAATCCACAAGGATCTACCACCAGTGCATCCCGACAAAGGACTTAGAAAAATTAGAAAAACCAATTACCATTAGATACGTAGACTATGCAGCAAGACCAGATTACATCGATTTGTGGCGTAGGCTACTCGAGGAAGCAGAGCTTACACCTTGCATCTGCACTCTGCAAAATGTGATATTAAATCCAGAAACTCCAGAGACAGGATACCTATTTGAACAGTATGCCATTGAGCCCTTACCAAACGACAGAGGCCTTGAGGATTCCTAAGACTTGCTGCGGAGAATCTAAATGTTGATTGACGGCAATGCGTTCTGCCTCTTGGAGCAAAAGACCAAGCTTTGGACCAGACGGAATTCCTTCTCTCATTAATATATCTGCTGTCACAAGCGGCCTTTTTAAGACGATTCTTTCTATATCTTGCCGAAGAAAGTGTATGCGGGCTGTATGCATGGTTTTCAACATACGCCTTTTCTCTTCTGGGAAGTATGTTAAAAAAATGTCGATGCAAAGGGCATGCATAGGATGCGCATAAAATTTAGCCCATTCTATGTTCTCTAATTTTTCTTGAAGGGACTCTGTCATAAGTAGCATCTGTTTTGCATGGTAATAAAAGGGAATGAGCTTTCTATCTTGATTCGAGAGTTTAAATGTTTCAGCAAGCGCTACAGCCTCTTTCTCTCCATATTCTGGAAATAATTCCAAAATGGCAAGTAAAAGGGGGGTATTCGTTGGAAAAAAAGGAATTTTAGAAGTGCGTCTTTGCACTTCTTCAGTAGAAATAGACTGCAGGCTAGGAAAAATAGTAGGCAAAAGCCCAAGTTTTTGTAGTAGCACAAGCCCTTCTGCTAGGACTCCATATTGCGCTATCTTCTTAAATTCTTGCCATATTCTTTCAATTGCCACAGCTGGTAGCAAGGTGTGCGCGTGGCGTTGTATGGCTTGCAAGGTCTCTTTTTCAATCGTGAAATCAAATCGTGTTGCATACCGAGCAGCGCGCATCATACGCAGTCTATCTTCTTCAAAGCGCCTGCTAGGATCTCCTATCGCCCGAACGATTCCAAGGCGAAGGTCCTTTTGGCCCCCAACAAAATCGTGAAGTTGATTTTGTATAGGATCGTAGAACATCCCATTGATTGTAAAATCCCGCCTTTCTGCATCCTCTTCTGCTGTCGCAGTCTCAATCCTCTCTGGCCGTCTACCATCAACATAATCTTTGTCTTTACGAAAAGTGGCAACTTCAAAAGGATGCCCCTCTTCGACAACAACAACGATGCCAAAAGCTGCACCTAACGCAATTGTTTTTGGGAACAAAGAAATTACAACATTTAGCGGAGCATTTGTTGCAATATCAATATCGTCTGATGTGCGGTTTATTAAAAAATCGCGAACCCAGCCTCCTGCAAAATAGGCAGTATACCCTGCGTCAACAAGCCGTTTTACAACTCGTGTTGCCGCATCTTGTAAAGACATAATTAAATGGGCCGTTTTCTAAACAATATGAAAGGGCTTAAACACAAAATAAGCATCCCTCCAATCAGAATGGCCTCATAGAGATATACATTAGAAATCGCAATCTGGCTTGGAGGTAAAAAACCAAATAAAATGACGGTAAGGCAACTAAATATACCAAGTCCACATACGATACGCATGCCGAGCGTACCGCCAGGAACACGAAAAGGCCTTGGAATATGCGGCTTATGGTGATGTAGTTTCAAAGCAGCTGCAAACAGCCCAATATAAACAAGTAAAGCAAGCTGGGCTGTCATAGCAGAAAGAATCCAAAATGAGCTATTAACGGTAGGAGCAAGCAGCATTCCTAAACAAAGAAGAGAAACAAGAGCAGCCTGTACAATAAGAATACGAATGGGGGTTCCACGACGATCTGTCTTTGCAAAAAAGGCTGGCAGACTACCATCTTTACCTGCTGCAAGCAGCCCTTTGGTTGGGCCTATAATCCATGCCCCTACACCGCCAAGCCCGCCTATTACAATAAAGGCAGCAAAAAAGGGGATCATCCATTCAACTCCATATGCCTGGAAAAAAGTCGCAAAGGCTTGCATAACCCCAGCAGCTAAACTAAGCTCACGTGCCGGCACAACAAAAGCGATCGCAAGAGACGCTAGAATAATTGTAGAAACAATGACAATAGCGGATAAAAAAACAGATTTAGGATAGTCCTTTGCAGGGTTACGCATTTCCTGCGCATGAGTAGCAGACATCTCTAAACCCAAAAGACCAAATAACACATTCGTCAAAAAGGCCAAATTTTCTATGCCTTGGGCTTTTGGAAAAAAATCATCCCAGGTAAATGCGATCTGCATCGGCATTCCCTTAAACCACCACAAAGCGCCAAGTCCCATAATAACAAGCATGGGGAAAATGGTACCAACAAGAGCGCCTATCGTGCTTAAAATACTAGACGCGCGCATTCCCATACAGTTAATCAATGTAATAGCCCAAAAAAGAAAAAGGGCCATAGAGCCCATATACAAAGGACTATCGATCAGAGCTGGGTTGAAAAAATAACTAATCGTACCCGCAATCAACACCATCATTGTAGGATACCAGATCACGTTATAGAGCCAGCTAAACCAAATGGTTAAAAGGCCAATACGCTTGCCAAATGCCTCGCGCACCCACACGTAAATTCCACCAGTGGTTGGCCAGCCAGAACCAAGCTCTGCAGACACAAGGGCGGTTGGAATAAAAAAACAAAAAACAGCGAGCAAATAAAAAAAGACAAGAGCAAAACCATAGGCTGCAGAAAACGTTAAAGTGCGAATGCTATCGACGGCAATGACATTGATCATGACGAGCTGAAACAAGCCAAGAACTTTTTTTGTCACGCCTTTCTATCCTATGCCAAAGATACTTTTTAACTTATCCAAAAAGCTGCGTTTATTCGGAGCATTGTGAGGCCCTTCTGTTTCAGAAAACTGCCTCAAAATTTCCTTCTGCTCTTTACTTAAATTAACAGGAATCTCCACTAATACTTCAATCAAAAGATCCCCTCTGCCTTGTCCATGAACGTTTGGGAATCCAAGTCTACCAACACGAAATACTTTTCCGGTCTGCGTCCCTTCTGGAATAGTAATCCTACACATGCCATCTGCTGGAGAGGGCATTTCTTTTTTGCATCCAAGAGCCGCCTCTGAAATACTAAGGGGCAATCTTAAGATGACATCATCGCCATGTCGCTCAAAAATTTCACTGGGCTGCACGGTGATATAGACATACAAATCCCCTGCAGGAGCACCAGCTTCACCAGCATCGCCATATCCTGTCATGCGCAA
This sequence comes from uncultured Chlamydiae bacterium, assembly GCA_945957075.1. Lineage (GTDB taxonomy): Bacteria > Chlamydiota > Chlamydiia > Chlamydiales > Rhabdochlamydiaceae > CAMFJP01. The sequence goes on along the minus strand of CAMFJP010000030.1, from coordinate 8,180 downwards.
ACAGGTGCCTGTATCAACGCCTGCTGGAACCTTTAAATTGATATTTTTTTTCTTCTTTACTCTACCACCACCCTGACATCCAGAGCACAATTCAGAAATTGTTTTGCCTCTACCATGACATGCAGGACAATGCGCCGCAACACTAAAAAAGCCTCTTGTTTGGTGCACTTGTCCGGTTCCCTGACATCGCATACACCGTTTGATCGCTTGAGGGGAAGCGGCCCCGGAGCCATGACATACGTCGCAAGGCGCATAGTTATTTAAAGAGACCTCTTTTTCTACACCACGCATGGCCTCTTCGAAAGATATAGTGAGATTCATCTTCTTGCTGGCCCCTTCACGGCCAGCTGGCTCTGCTTCTTCAAAGCCAAAGAAAGAATCAAAAAAACCGTCGCCAGAGGAAGCCGTTCTACCTCCACCAAAGGCGCCCATAAAGGTGCGTAGGGCCTCTTCCATAGAAGAAAACCCCTGCGGCCCACGTGGACCTCCGCCCATACCACCCTTTAAAGCGTCGGCTCCGTATTGATCGTAAATGCGTTTTTTTTCTTCGTTACTTAGAATTTCATAAGCCTCTGAGACCTCTTTGAACTTGCGTTCAGCACCAGAGTCGCCCGGATTTTTATCGGGATGGTATTTAAGCGCACCTTTGCGGTAGGCTTTTTTAATTTCTTCTTGAGAGGCGCTCTTTGGCACCCCAAGGACACTATAGTAATCAGTCATGGATGTAAAATAAATTTACATAGATGCTGGGCGATAAGAAGGCTTTGTCTTTTTATATTTGACAGCAGCCTTAGACTTAGCACGACGTTTAACAGATGGTTTATCATGAAAACGGTGAGCTTTAGCCACTTTCATAATGCCCTCTTTATCTACTTTTTTCTTTAAAGCTCTTAGAGCCTTATCTATTGGCTCGCCGCTTCTCACTCTCACGCTTGGCATGTGCGCTCATTCCTTTTAAAGTTACAGTACATAATTTCTACTTAGGAGCAAGTTGAGTATAGGACACCGTGGGATAATTATACAAGTAAATGATATCCTCTGAAATCAAGGAACCAGACAAAAACCTGCCATGTGTATACAAAAGGACGGTTTCAAGATAAATGGGGTCTTTTTCCCCAATAAGCTGTGTCCCTACGTCAATTTCTTCTACAAGCCCTTCTGGTTTTTCATATGTCAAAGAATCAAAATTTTGATCGCCCCGAAGGACATAATAACTCCCAGAGCGTGCCTGCATAGCACATGTAAAAAAACCAGGCTGGTTAGGGACATAGGCAATTAATGAACAAAAAGGGATCAAAGGAACCTTTTTTCCATAGCTTATTCCTTTGGCAGAGGCCATGCCCACACGGGTTCCTGTATAAGATCCAGGACCCTGGCCAACAGCTATGTAATCTAAAGTCTCAACCTCTTTTAATGCTGCATCTATGTGATCAAAGAGCGTCTCGGCTAAGCGATTTTCATGCACAAATGTGCTAAAAAACACTGTTTTTCCAGCATCCGCCAGTGCTACAAAAGCTCTTTCTCTGCTTGTGTCAAAAAGAAGCGCTGGCATGAGATGGCCTTCCTTGCATAACAAGTTCTCTATAGGGTGTCTTTAACGCATACCAAATAAGCGCTGCCATATGAGGAATCGCCATACAAGCTAGCACCACATCAATAGAAGACCACACAAGTGCCACCTGCGCTAAAGAGCCCCAAAAAATCATAGCTCCCACAACTGTTAGGTAATACCGTTTTTTGCTCTTTGTAAAAAGATATTCAAAACAACGCGTGCCATTATAGCTATTGCCTAAAATGGTTCCATATCCAAAAAGAAGCGCGCTTATAACAACAATGCCTGTGCCAAAATAAGAAAAATGCATTTCAAATGAAGATAAGGCCATACTAATGCCCAAGGGAAGCCCCTCGTTATACCAAGCCCCCGTAACTAGCGCTATACAACCAGAAAAAAATGACACAAATCCTGCTGTATACGTCGAACACATAGCAAGCACAGCCTGTGCATGGGGATCTTTTGTCTCTGCCATGGCATGGGGAATCGCCTGGGTTCCAACTCCAGCTTCTGTGGCCTGCACTCCCTTAAAAATCCCCCATCTAAGGGCATTAAATAGCCCACCGACGCATATGCCTCCCGCAAGAGCCTGAGGTTCCCATGCAGAAACAAAAATCAGCTTTAATACGGAAAGTAATTGATCGTAATGCACGCATAAAATCCATGTCCCCGATCCCAAATATAGAAGAAATAACACTGGAACCAGTTTGGAGGAGACGGCTCCAATGCGTTTAATCCCCCCAAAAAGGGTAAGCATAATTAAAGCTACGATACAAAGCCCAGAAACAGAAGAGGGTACACGAAGCTGTCCCATAAACGGGGAATCTAAAACGGCGGCAAGTTGATTAGCTTGAGCTCCAGACCAAAATGTCATGAGGATCAAACAGCATGCTGCATACCATCTAGCAACAGCCGGAGAGGCCATCTTATGCAAATAGTACATAGGCCCTCCCATTACACTACCACATTCTCGATAGGCTCTATGCTGGATTGTAAGACTTACCTCCAAATAGGTTGCAGAGCTCCCTAAAATACCCATAAATAAAAATCCAAGTAGAGCACCAGGGCCACCACCTAGTCTCATGGCAATAATTGGACCTACAATCGTTGTAATTCCAAGCGTTGTTGACATTGCGGTAAGCAAGGCTCTATGAGGCGAAATAGTGTGCGTATGCCTTTTTTTTCTTTCCCGCAAAGATTCTCGAATAAAAGCGACCAGGTGAGAAAATACTCTTAACTGTATAAAACGAGTTTTGCAGGACAAAATAAGACTACCAAGTCCTAAAAATATGCACGCCCCATACAAAACATAATCTATAATTTTTATCATATATCCTTGTGCAGCAAATGGCTCTGAGGATACCATACTCTACCTTTTAGCCCAAAACGCGTAATGTGTCACGGGGCATTTCTGCGCAATTGTCAAGTAGATCTACATAGCCCCCGCAATTTTCAAAGAATACAAAATAGACTTCTTGCATAACTCGCTTTGCTTGGCAGCGCTGATGATTTTTGAGCAGCTTTAAACTCAAATTTCGAGGTAATATGGGGACATATTGCCGAAAAATTTGGGTTTAAAGCTGCCAAAAAGCGCGGCGCTACCAAACAAAGCGAGTTACGCAAGATGTCTAATAAAGCATGAACATGAAGAAGCCCCTGCCCGGGGCTGCTCCCCCCATCATGCTTTCTTTTATATGCTTTGAAAATTGTGGGAACTATGTAGATCTACTTGATAATTGTGCAACAACGCCGAAATTCTGTCGTGTAGTTGTTAACCTGAACTTTGGGTTTTTTAAGCCCGTGGACCCGCGTCAAAGCCCTATTTTTCAACTAATTAGAGCGGCCCTGTATTTTATTCACTCATGTTACGCAGCCGCTGATTCTGTCTTGTAACATAAGTTAAATAAGATTTTCACCACAGAGAGCGCAGAGGCGCGCCTTGCGCGCAAGATATTTAATTACTCATCTTTTGCGCGCAAGGCGCACCTCTGCGCTCTCTGTGGTGAAATAGTTTAATTTGTGTTATGCCACCGCGTTTGTGGCTGCGTAACATGAGTAAATGAAGTTTCGAAAGGGGTCTAATGGAAAAATATGATTTAGTTGTGATTGGCACAGGGCCAGCTGGTGAAAAAGGTGCTGTTAAAGCCGCCTATTTTGGACACAAAGTTGCCATTATTGAAAAAGAGACGACGTTTGGCGGCGCCGAAGTTGTTACGGGGACCTTGCCTTCGAAAACGTTAAAAGAAACGGCTCTATTTCTCTCTGGAAAATATGAAAAGGGGCTCTATGGAATAGATCGGAGTCTGCAGCATCCGGCATCGGTGCGCGATTTTATGTATCGAAAAAATTACATCACAAAGTCGTGTGCGGAGGAAATCCATCAAAATTTACATGCACATGGTGTGGCTATATACAAGGGAACAGCCTCTTTTGTAGATGCGCACACAGTGCGTGTAAAAGATACAGAGATTTGGGGTAAATACATTTTGATTGCAACGGGATCCTATCCCTATCATCCTCCCCATATTCCCTTTGATGCAAAGCGTGTTCACGATTCCGATACTATTTTGCATATAGAGGCGTTCCCAAGGTCTCTTTGCATTGTGGGAGCTGGTGTCATTGGGTGTGAATACGTCACGATTTTTTCTACGATGGGAACAAAGGTCTATCTTATCAACGACAAGGATGCCCTTTTGCCACATGTGGACGCAGAAGTTACCGAAGAGCTTATCAAACAAATGCGCGCATCTGGGGTCGATATTTTGTTCAATACAAGTGTAAAAGAGGTTCACGTTCCCTCTCAAGAAAATGAGCCCTTGCAGATCGATTTACAAGATGGAAACGTGCTGACAGCCGATCTTTTTCTATATGCAGCCGGCAGATGTGGGCATGTTAAAGAACTTGGCCTGGAAAAAATTGGTATTGTTCCTGATAAAAGAGAAACAATTCATGTGGATAGCTTTTATCGCACGCAAGTGCCCCATATTTATGCTGTGGGGGATGTGATTGGTTTCCCAGCGCTTGCAAGTACTAGTATGGATCAAGGACGCGTTGCTGTGGCGCATATGTTTAGCATGCGCGATCTTGAACATTTGCCAGAATATGTTCCTTATGGGATTTATACGATTCCAGAGATTTCTATGATTGGCCTTACCGAACAGCAGGCACGAGAAAAAAACATTTCCTATATGGTAGGGAAGGCGCGTTATGCCGACATGCCCAGAGGAAAGATTATGGGGGCGCAATCTGGTTTTATCAAAATTCTTTTCGATAAAAACTCCCTTGTTGTTTTAGGTGTCCACATTATTGGGCATATTGCTTGCGAGCTCATTCATTATGGGATGATTTTGGTAGAGGAGAAAAAAAACCTGTACGATGTTATCGGCACGGTATTTAACTTCCCGACCCTTCATGATCTTTACAAATATGCGGCCTATGATGGGCTCTCCATGATCCGCGGTCACAAAGTGAAACAATAATAGAAACGCTTTGACTTTTTGTTATAAGATTTTGTAAAGTCCTTCCCTAACATATCTAGGAACCTATATGAGTTTTACTCAGGTAAGTAGGGTAGGGACGGTAACCTATCCTCCTTTAGTGTTGTCTTCGCGGTTTGATGCAGAAACAGCGCTCGATCAATTAGGAAAAATACTTATAAAGTATGACTCTTGGCGTGATCCTCTTTCGTTGCGTTTATTTAAATGGGGGGCAAAGGCTGTATCTGTTGATCTAGCAGGAGGGTCCCTTGGATCCGCAGAATGGATAGCCGCCCGGACGCAAATCGATAAACTGCGCCATAAGATTTTAGTCAATCCGCTCGATGGTTCTCCCTTACAGCACCCAGTACTTGAGCGTGAATGGACTTGGGAGGGCTGGCAGTTAGAACACTATCGTACACTGCATCCACAATCTCCATTTGATGGAGAACGTTTAACCAGCCTAAGGCCTCATGATTTTGCATTAGAGATGTTAGCTTGGATCGGTTCTCTTCGCTTCGTTTCTTGTGACTTCCCTGCTTCTATATTAGAACGTTCTTTGATAACGCGTGATAGCTGTGAAATGGATCCTGCCTTTCAGGTATTTATTTATTGTCAACTTGCACGCAATGCAGTGCTCGCAAGTACTGTAAAAGAGGGATTGCGCGGGCCCATGAAAGAAGCTACGCAAGCATACGCCAATCTATGGAGAAAAACACAAGAGCTCATCCATCAGCAGACTGAGCTTGCAGAGAAAAGAGCTGCATTGCATGAGCAAAACATTCATCGCCGTATAGAGTGCATAGAACAGGCGCACCAAGCCACAACTGACGTATTACAAGATCGTATTGAAGAGGGCATGAGACAGCTTCATATCACGCAGGGGCACTTAAATGAGGCAAAGACCACCTGTAGCCTGCAAGAAGCAGATATTAGACGTCTTAGAGCTCTTTATGCACAAAAAGCACAAGAAGTGGAGGATTTACGTCGCAGCTCAAGCAAGTCCTTATGTACAATTTCATAACTTTTAGGAAAATACTATGTCTTTAACTGTTGTAAATCCAATGCAAATGGCCTTGATGACTAATATGCTAACAATGGTTGCTAGATCATCTGATAGTCTAGAGGAAGAGATTGTCAAAACGGGGATCACCTTTCGCACATTTATGGAAAGGACAGAGGGGGTTGTTGCTGCCCTAACAGAAGAAAATGCTGCATTAAAAGCTGAGCTAATTGCAGAAAAAACCCGCATGGAAACTTTAGAGCATCTTCACTGTGCAGAGAAAGATGCGTCCGCTCAGGTAATTAGTGAGCTGAGGCAGGGAATAAACCAGCTCCGTCAGGATATGACACATATGAAGCAGCAAATGGCAGATTTAACCACTCGATATCAGAGCCATCAACACACGACTTCGTTCTTTACTGGTAGAGTTAATGCATCTCTTACAAGCAGTACACCGTTATGACAGTAACAACAACGATAACTTGCACCCCTTACATGCAAGCACAAGAAGCGGTTTTGCATTTACACATGCCTTTGAAAAGCAGAGTCCTTGTTTTGTTAGATAGCATGAGATCGTCTGGTCTGTTTTCATGTCTAGAGCTTAGCGCTCTTAGGCAGTGGGAAGAGGAGTCTTTGCATTATTTTGATCACGCAGGAGAAGAAGAGCCCTCTTTGGCGCTTTGTTTTTTGATTTGTGATATTATTCGTCCAGCTCTTGCACAGGAAAAACTCCTGGAAAATCAAGACAAGCTTTTGGCGTTTGAAGATGCAGCGTGCGCGCTACTTGTCGTCCCAGATGGCGTATCCGTTGATCTGTACATTGATGAAATAGAGGAACTTAGTCGACAAAGCGTCATTTGTGAAGAGCGCTTGGTTGCAATTGAGGCCTATTTTCATAGACAGATTCAGCAACTATACAGTTCTGCCAATGCTACCAACGCAGAGCTTGTGCATCTTTTTACTTTTTTAAAACAAAGACTCTCTGCTCTCCATGCAGAGCGTGAGGGGACCACGCATGCAATGCATCAGCGCCTGGATGCGCTTACAGGAAAAGTCGAGGGAATTTTCGGCGCTCTTATCCTGCAGGCTGAGCAAATAGAACAGGCTGGCAAACAGAGCGAAGGAGAACAAAGGGTTTTTCTTCAGTTGCTAGCCGATTGTGAAAACGCGCTTAAAAAGATTTAATATGCCTCTTTCTGTAGACGACAGGATACAATTTATCCATATGCATCGCCAAGGCTATTCTGGAGAAAATCTTGTACAGCGTGCATTAGAGCATAAGCAACAGGAATTAGAGGAAAAAGTGAATAAAATAACCCAGGCTCTTTTAGAAAGACAAAAAAATGTAGGTGCAATTGCTGATCAGCTCATCCAAGAGATCGATGCGATGGACACGCTGGGAGCTTGCAAATTTCAAAACGATCATCTATCGCAAACGATTTCCAATCTGCAACAAACTCAAAGGGATCTCACCTTTTCTGTCGTGCAACGTGAAAAGGAGCTGTTCCAAAGGAAATTACAGGTGGCTGTCTTAAAACGGTCTTTGGATGGTTTTGCGCATACATTGCCTGTAAAGAGGCCTCCCTGTGAAGCCTCTTTATTTTTATGTGGTCAAGAGTTTAGTAAGTATATTTCTCAAAATGTCAATTAGTGGGGATATATGGTTATTACAACAACGCGATGTCAAGAAATCCCGGTGCTTCAGGAAATTCAAGAGACAGCCATTCGCAGAAGAAATCATGCGGAGCTAAGCTGTCTTCGTGATCTACTTGCGCGCTCTCCTCTGCAAGATCCAGTAACGGAATCTGTGCGCCACTGGCAGCAGCAGTTTTTTTCTGCGCTTAATCTAAATGTAGATGTCTATCGTATAGAGCATGAGTTTACAGCGCTTTTGCAAGAGATTCTCAAAGACGCTATTTCGCATACTCCATTGGATGAGGAACCTCTTTTAGGAAGTGATGGAAAAACGTATAGTCGCAATTCACTGTGTCTTTATCTACATAGAGCAGAAGAACCTTACAAGTACAGATCTCCCTTTGCTCCACATGATGCCACCCCCTTTACAACAATAGGGCATCCGATTGCTTATGAAATGGTCCAATGGCTCAAAAAACGGGGCGCTCTGCAGCCTTCTTTGCAGGTAGAACAA
>CAMFJP010000029.1 GCA_945957075.1 uncultured Chlamydiae bacterium | reverse complement strand
CCCCGAGCTCTACACTCAAGCGATCGTCGGCAGCGTCAGATGTGTATAAGAGACAGATATAGTCGTCCTCCTTTTTTATCTTGTGCTTCAAGGGAAGAAAGGATAAGCGTCTCTTTTTCTGCGAGGATTGTGGTTTCTATATGTTTTAGATCGGTTCCAGTGAAGTAGTTTTCGTATACCCCCTCCTGTAGATGTAAAGAGCCTGTAATAACGGGAGTTTCCCATGTTTTTGAAAGGAAAAAGCGGCAGCTTAAAAGACCTTGGATATGATGGCTTCCCATGTGGACAAAATCAAAAATTTCTTCGATTCTGCCTTCCATGGTGACTTCAGAGGATAGAGGGCGCTCCTTATCTAAACAAAATGAAAAGGGAAATAGGTGTAAAGAGAGAGGAAGTGTGGAACTTGTTTCTAGAAATTGTGCGTTGCTTGCTTGAAAATGAGCGTATGCTTGCAGGTTTTCGTTGTGTATATGGCCTTGAATGCTGCCTTTTGCATGTAGTGGATCACCTTTTCCTTTATGAGTGATATCGGCATCTTCAAGAATCAGATGAAAAAAGCCACTTGTTTTATGTGTAGTATCTTCTTGTAGGCAAATATCGAAGGAGCTGGATCCATATAGGGAAATATCGCTAGAAAGAGCTGTAAACAGGTTTAGCGGCAGGTGTTTTGCATGAATTTGAAAGGTTGAAGCGTGTGCTTGCAGAAAGGTTTCTAGGGTCAGGGTCCCTTGTCCTATATGTATAGTGGAGTGAGGGATTGTAAAAAAGTCTGCCGAGGAATAGATGTCAAGAGGAGACTCTAGTGTGTAGCTTGAGTTGAAAGCAAAACCATTGCAAAGATCGATGTGGATATTATTTAGATGGGGAGCTAAAGAGCCTGCTATATTGAGTTCGAAGGGTGTTTTCCATAAGCCTTTTGCATGTCCGTCAAAAGAGAGAATTCCAGAACGGCTGTTGGCATCTATTGTTACATGATCTAGGTGCGCTTGTCCAAAGGTTACGGTGTCCGCTTTGAGAGAGATAATGCCATTTGGCCATGAGATGTGTAGTTCTCCTTGTTTTGCAGATAGATTGTATAGTTCGATATTTTGAAATGAAGCGTTTGCAATTGTCTGAGAGGATTTTTCAATGTGAGCCTTTAATATTCCTTTTCCTCTAGCCTTTGGAAACCACCTTGTTAAAAAGTCCAGATCAGATGTTGTAAGGTCAATAACCCCTTCCACGGAAAGGGGATTTAGCCAACATGTTCCAGAGCCTTGGATAAGGGTATTTTGAGCAGTGAATTCAAGCTCTTTAAAAGTAAGATGGGTAAAAGGTGCAAACTCTAAAACACTATCTAGCCGAAGGGGAATTGCTTGATCTATGGCAGATGCTGTGAAAGACCCCTTCCAAACCCCATCTTGTGGCTTTGCTGTGTATGTGCCAAGCACGTGCTTGACTATGTGATCATTTGTGCCAAGAGATGGGCTTTCGCATGTAAGTTCCCAGGCATGAGGGGAGTACGTAGTTTGAATGTCTAAGCTTCCTGTGTATGTAGGATTTATTTTGGATAGATTTTCGATGTGGCAGGTTATACGAGCATTTTTAATTTTCGCTTGTTTTCCAAGATCGGCCTCACCCTCTATATTTAGAAAGGGGTTGTGTAGAGATAGGGAGCTGATGTGCATCGAACCGTCGATGAAAAGGTTAGCAGTTGTATGTAATTGCCAAGGGGTTGTATTTTGCGTTGCTTTTGCTTCAAGGATTAAGTATAGGGGTTCTTTGTGCGTCGGCCAGGGGCCCTCTAGAGAGAGTTTGCTATCTATATCTTTGGGGAGTGGCTGTTCTAGAAAAAATTGAGGAATGCGGTCAGAGTAGAGGTGGCACGAGGTGTAAAAAAAATCATGCTTTTTTTTGATTGTACATGTCATTCCCTTAAGCACGTTGTCTCTTTCATAGATTTTAAGGGCACAGGACAGATGGGAGGCGCTTTTATTTTTTTGGAAGGATCCTTGAAGGGAAAGGCTTAAAGTTTGTTGAAGATCTAGGTTGTTTAGCGTGCACACGTCTACGGCAAGAGAGCGTATATATATTCCTATTCCAAGTTTGGCATCGATTGTGTGTGTGATGGGTTCGATACTACTTTCTCCACTGCTATGGTAGGAGTAGGTTAGCTCATCTATGTGAATATGTGTAATGTCCAGAGCTGCGTGCAAAAAGGCGAGAGGGGACAGGCGCACATGGACACGACTTGCATATAACGTATCGCCGTCATCAAATTTTATGGCTAGACCGTGGAGAGTCCACCTTAAAGGGAAGATGGCATCAGAACGGTCTATTTTTACGTCCGCTCCGAACTCTTGACACTGTTTCAGTACCCATGCGGTTCCTGTTTGGGATCTTACAAAAAGCGCAAATGCCATTGTAATCAGCAAAAGGAAGCTTGTTGTATATAAAATAGTTTTTATTATTTTTGCGCGCATGTCATTTTTTATACCAAACTGGTAAATAATTTCATATTTGAGAGCTTTCCACGTTGCTAAGCTGTAGTATTATTTATATACAATTAATAAATTCAAAATAGTCGAACGCGTTGTTTTTAATTTCCGATAATTATATAATCGCAATTGTTTTTTTAATAAAAAAAGGTCGATAAAATGCTTTGTATTCATCCTTATTTTCCTTTTCTTGCGACGTGCTTACCTCCGCTTCAGAGTGTTTTTGTGGATGGTAGGATTTGTTATGCCGCGCAGTCGCATATAGCAGTTGCAGGGCAGACGGCTAGTCTACAGAGGCCAGTTCTCTCTTTTCTCGATCACAATAAGCGCCATGAAACAAAATCAGCCAGTCCCAAGCCTTCCTTTCTAAGTGATTTGTCGTGTAAAAATCTAGAAGATCTAGATAAAAGAATTTGCATGTTAAAAGATATTTTAAAACAAAACAATCCTCAACATGTGCTAGCTGGCTGGCGTCAGAGTGCGCGATTAGATGCTTGTTTTGGGGGGGCAGGTCAGCAAGATAAAGCTGCAGAAATGGTGCGATGGATTGATGCAGTTGAACAATCTAGTGTCGATGAAAGGCTCCAGGCTTTAAATATTCTACAAAGTCAGAGAAAACATCATATAGCAGTTTCAGGACAGACCGTTAGTCTGGAGAGGGGCGATAAGCGTGATGAAACAAAAGCAGCTAGTCCCAAGACTTCCTTTCTAAGTGATTTGTCGTGTAAAAATCTAGAAGATCTAGATAAAAGAATTTGCGTGCTAAAAGCTCTTTTAAAACAAAATAATCCTCAACATGTGCTAGCTGGCTGGCGTCAGAGTGTGCAATTGGATGCTTGTTTGGGGGAACGAAGTCAGCAAGATAAAGCTGCAGAAATGATGCGATGGATTGATGCGATTGAAAAATCTAGTGTCGATAAAAGGCTTCAGGCTTTAAATGTTCTACAAAGTCAGAGAAAACATCGTACTCTCGGATTCCCTTTTTAGGAACAACAACAGTCTTTTTAACAGAACCCTATTGGCAAAAAAAAGAGGGTTCTGTATCCTCTCCCAAGAAAGAAAATGTGAACTGAAGGAAATCCTCCATGGAGCCGAGTAAGAAGAATGGGACCTCTTTGCTGACTAAAGAAGAGGCAGAATCTAAAAGAAAATGGTTTTTACTGGATGCATCTGGCAAGACTTTAGGCAGATTTGCATCAGAGGTCACAAAAATCCTTAGAGGCAAACACCGCGGATCTTTTACTCCGCATATAGATGGTGGCGATGGAGTTGTGATTATTAATGCTGAAAAAATTCATGTGACAGGAGCTAAAGAGGCTCAAAAGATTTATCGCTACCACACAGGAGCAATGAGTGGTATGCGTGAAATTCCTTATCGCATCATGAAGGCTAGAAAGCCAGATCATATTATTCGCAGAGCTGTTGAGGGCATGATGCCAAAGACACGTCTTGCGAATGCTCAACTTAAAAGATTGCGTATTTACGCGGGGGATGCGCACGATATGCAGGCTCAGCAGCCTGTCCCCGTTGTGATTTAGTTTAAAATGGGATAGGTTCATGGCTACGGGTACAATAAAAGAGAATCTTGGAACAGGTAGAAGAAAGACTGCTGTGGCTTCTGTGCGCTTAAGGCCAGGAAGTGGTAAGGTGGTTGTGAATGGGCGTAAGTTTGAGGAGTATTTTCCTTTAGAGTTGCAAAGAAAGGCAGTTTTGGCTCCTGTTGAAAAGTGCTCTTCAGCGACTGCTTATGATTTCATTATTCGTGTAAAGGGTGGTGGAATTCAAGGACAGGTTGTGGCTACTAGATTGGGTATTTCTAGAGCGCTTGTTCAAGAAGATGACGCTAGAAGGCACGATCTTAAAGAGCTTGGCTACTTGACACGTGACTCACGTAAAAAGGAACGTAAAAAATACGGTCTGCGTGGTGCGCGTAAACGTGGACAGTTCTCCAAACGTTAATATCCTTTCGGTTGTTCGCAGGGAGTCTGTGGCAGTGTTCTGCTTAGACTCTCTGTTTTTTTTGTAAATGGTATTACGCAGCCGCTGACTTTGTCTTATAATAGGAATTAAATAAGATTTTACCCCAGAGAGCGCAGAGGCGCACCTTGCGCTCAAGAAAAGCGGTCTGTAGTCCATTTAATACCAAAATCCATAAAAAACACGACAGATTAGACGGTAGACAAAACATCGAAAATCGGCGAACGCAATAGACATCGTATTGACCTTAATACTATGCCTATTGCGCTCGCCGATTTTCGATGTTTTGTCTACCGTCTAATCTGTCGTTATTTTCTGGAAATCGTATTGTGCTTGGTATAGACTCAGAATTCTGGGTGTGCACTAGGAGGATGTATGCGTCGTCGTTTTGCAAAAGAAAATGCGGGTACGTGTACAACGACACAGTCTGTGGCCGACATGCTTTCTACATTTTTGAATCGTATTCAACGTGCACGTAAGGATAAACCTGAGGAAATTATTGCGGCTTGGCCCCAGCTTATAGGAGAAAAATACGCTCCCATGACGCAAGCGATTGGATTTTCCTCGGGAGTATTGAGGGTCATTGTTAAAAATTCTACGCTGTACAGCTTGCTGGTTCAGAATGAAAAACCTCGGTTAATTAGAATCTTGCGTAAGCAATTTCCACATGCAGATATTCGCGATATCGCATTTCGCATCGGATAGTAGCTGATAATCGCATCAAATGGTATCGTCGTTGATAAACGGTATAAATTTAGGTTGTGACTACAATGACAGAAGTAAAAGGATATGACGCCAGCTCTATTACTGTATTAGAGGGGCTGCAGGCGGTACGAGAGCGTCCCGGTATGTACATTGGGGATACGCATATCAATGGTTTGCATCAACTAGTGTACGAAGTTGTGGATAACAGTATTGACGAGGCAATGGCCGGCTATTGTACGCAAATTGATGTGGTATTGAACAAAGATCTTTCTATTACCGTATCAGATAATGGGCGTGGGATTCCTGTCGGGCGTCATGAAAAGGAATCGGCTAAGCAGGGAAGGGATGTGAGTGCCTTGGAAGTTGTTATGACTGTTTTGCATGCGGGCGGTAAATTTGATAAGGGATCCTATAAGGTCTCTGGGGGCTTGCATGGAGTCGGCGTCTCTTGTGTTAATGCACTCTCTAAAAAGCTTCATGTCGAAGTATCTCAAAATGGTACAGTCTATGCTATGGACTTTAGTAGAGGAAAACCAACGCATCAACTGCACGTTGTTGGCGAGACAAAGCATAGAGGGACCTCTGTTCAGTTTTGGCCAGACGACACAATTTTTAGTGTTGTTAGTTGCGACTACGATGTGCTGCTTAAGCGTTTGCGCGAGCTTGCGTTTTTAAACCGTGGCATTCAGATTAATTTTCGAGACGAGCGTGATACAGAACACCCCGATGTTAGCTTTTGTTATGAAGGGGGGGTATCTTCTTTTGTTAGTTACCTTAATGAAAATAAAGTGCCTCTTTTTCCAAAGCCTATTTATATCAAAGGCTCTAAAGACGTTTCAGATGGGGTTGTTGAGTTTGAAGTGGCTATGCAATGGAATGACACGTATACAGAAAATGTCCACTCCTATGTCAATAATATTGCAACAAAACAGGGGGGGACGCATATCACAGGGTTTTCTACGGCCCTAACCCGTGTTTTAAATCAATATATTAAGGGTCACCAGCTGCTGAAAAATGAGAAAATCTCTGTTGCAGGGGATGATATGCGGGAGGGCTTGACGGCTGTGCTTTCCTTAAAGGTGCCAAATCCGCAATTTGAAGGTCAGACAAAGCAAAAGCTTGGCAATAGCGATGTTGGCTCTGTTGTACAGCAAATAGTTGGCGAAGAGCTTGCTGTTTTTTTAGAAGAAAATCCTGCTATATCCAGATCAATTGTAGAAAAGGCGATTATTGCAGCGCAGGCGCGTGAAGCTGCAAAAAAAGCAAGAGAGCTGACACTGCGCAAGACAGCGCTTGATAGCGCAAGACTACCTGGCAAGTTGACCGACTGTCAGGAGAAAGATCCAGCTCTTTGTGAGATTTTTATTGTGGAAGGGGATTCTGCTGGAGGCTCCGCTAAATCTGGACGCGATCGCAGGTTCCAAGCCGTTTTGCCTATTCGTGGAAAAATTTTGAACGTTGAAAAAGCGCGTTTGGAAAAAATTCTTCAAAACCAAGAGGTGGGCGCTATGGTTGCAGCCTTTGGTTGTGGAATTGGAAAAGACAACTTTAATATCGATAAGCTTCGCTATCATAAAATTATCATCATGACGGATGCGGATGTCGATGGTTCTCATATTCGTACTCTTCTGTTGACTTTCTTTTATCGTCATATGCCAGCTCTTATTGAAAACGGCTTTGTTTATATTGCCCAGCCACCTCTTTACAGAGTAACGCGTAAGAAGGTAAGTCGCTATATTCATAGTGAAAAGGAAATGGATGAATATGTTTTAAAGCTTGGTATGAGCGATATTCATGTGCGTTTGGCAGGACATGCAGACGTAATGGATAAAGACAAGCTTGAGCTTCTTGTGAACTCAGTTCGAGAGTTTGAGAATTTTATTTCTTCGATAGAGAGGAAGGGGATTCCGTTTCGTGAGTTTTTAGCTGCAAAAGATGCCATGGGAAGGCTCCCTAGATTCCAGGTCAAGATGGGTGAAGAGGAGCGTTTTATCTATTCTGAAGAAGAATTTGCAGCTCTTAAAGAAGAAGACGAGTCTTTGCAAAGACAGGTTCATGAAAAGAAATTAGCGCTTGTGCCTGAAAAAGAAAAGACTGCTGATATGGAACTTTTTCATCCGGTGGCACTGCCTTGCGTAGAGCTGTATGAAGAAGAGATGTTAACGCGTCTTCGGACCGAGCTGTCAACTCTTGGTTTTGCTTTGGATCATTACTACACAGTTGATGGTAAGCTATGTGATCTTTTAGATGATGAGGGCAGAGAAACACCTGTTTATACTTTGAAAGAGTGTGTTGAGCATTTGCGTGTTAACGGCCGAAAGGGAATTGAAATTCAACGGTATAAGGGTCTTGGCGAAATGAATGCAGATCAGCTTCAAGAGACAACGATGGAGCCTGCCAAGCGCACCTTGATACTTGTAACACTTCCAGATGCTGTAGCTGCCGATCATATTTTTACGATGCTTATGGGAGAGGATGTGCCCCCGCGCAGAAAATTTATTCAGCAGCGCGCCCTTTCAATTAAAAATTTGGACATATAACACCTAAGGTATAAGGAGCTTGCGACATGTCCTACACACAAGATGATACGATTGTTCCACGCAATATCGAAGAAGAGGTCAAGGAAAGCTATTTGCGCTACTCGATGTCTGTCATTATTGCAAGAGCGCTTCCAGATGTTCGCGATGGTCTAAAGCCCTCACAAAGACGCATTCTTTACGCTATGCATCAATTGAATTTGTCTCCAGGAGGCAAGCATAGAAAGTGCGCGAAGATTTGTGGGGACACTTCAGGTGATTATCACCCTCATGGTGAGACGGTGATTTACCCAACCCTTGTTCGTATGGCCCAAAGTTGGGCGATGCGCTATGGTCTTGTCGATGGTCAGGGAAATTTTGGCTCTGTTGATGGTGATATGGCAGCTGCGATGCGTTATACAGAAGCTAGACTTACCCACGCTTCTATTGCGTTGATGCAAGATCTTGAAAAAGATACAGTCGATCTTGTTCCCAACTATGATGAAACCAAGCATGAGCCGGTTGTTTTTCCGGCTAAGTTTCCTAATTTGCTCGCGAATGGCTCTTCTGGGATTGCCGTTGGGATGGCTACAAATATTCCACCTCACAATCTTGGAGAGCTAATCGCTGCCACTACTTTGCTTATCGATCGTCCAGAGGCTAGTGTTGAAGATATCATGCAGGTGATGCCAGCCCCAGATTTTCCAACAGGTGGCGTTATTTGTGGTATGAAGGGTGTTCAAGATGCTTTTCATACAGGAAGGGGTAAGGTTATTTTGCGTGGTCTTTTGCATGTAGAGGACCTGGAGGGAGATAGACAACGCATTGTGATCGATGAAATTCCCTACAATATTAGTAAGGCTGTCTTGATACAAAAAATTGCAGAGCTTGTGCATGCCAAAACCCTTCCAGGTATTTCTGATATTCGGGATGAATCGGATAAAGAGGGGATGCGGGTTGTAATTGAGCTAAAGCGTGGGGAAATCCCCGATGTGACAATAAACCAACTCTATAAGTTTACAGATCTTCAGGTCACGTTTGGCTGTAACATGCTAGCCTTGGACAAGGGATTGCCAAGGACAATGAACGTCCGTCAGATGATTTTAGCATGGATTGATCATCGCATTGAAGTTATTCGTAGACGCACGCACTTTGAACTTGCTAAAGCAGAAGCCAGAGCTCATATTTTAGAAGGGTATTTAAAGGCGCTGGATCATCTTGATGCTGTTGTTCGCCTTATTCGTCATAGTGCGAGTAGAGAGGAGGCCAAGGGGGCGTTAATTGCTCAATATGGTCTTACAGAGAGACAGGCTCAGGCTGTTTTAGAGCTGCGCCTTTATCAATTAACAGGACTTGAAAGAGAAAAAATTGAAGCTGAGCATACAGATCTTTTGGCAAAAATAGCCCATTTTAGAGCTGTTTTAGCTGATGAGGGTCTTGTGCGCGGTATCATAAAAGATGAATTACACGAACTTAAAAGGCACCACGTTTCCGATCGAAAGACAAAAATTGTGGCAGCTGAGGGTGAGTTTAATGTAGAGGACCTGATCCCTGATGAACAGGTAATTATCACCATTTCCAGCGACGATTATATTAAACGTATGCCAGCCGACACTTTTAGAGAGCAGCGCCGTGGTGGCCTTGGTGTGATTGGTATGGATATGAAGAAAGAGACAGATACACTCAAAGATATTTATGTCGCTTCAACCCATGATTACCTGCTAATTTTCACAAGTCTTGGCAGATGCTATTGGCTAAAAGCCTGGCAGATACCAGAAACAGGTAGAAGGTCTAAGGGTAAGCCGCTTGTTAACCTTTTAGAGGACATACAGCAAGGAGAGAAAATCGCTGCTGTATTAAAAGTAAAAAACTTTGAAGAGCCAGGTTGCATTTTACTATGTACACGTCAGGGCGTTGTGAAAAAGACAGAAATGACGGCGTTTAGTTCACCAAGGCGAAAGGGCGTGTTTGCAATTAACATCGATGAAGGCGATGAGCTCATCGCAGCGCGTATTGTTAAAGAAGGACAGCTTATCATGCTCTTTACAAAAGAGGGGATGGCTGTTCGTTTTGATCAGCAGGACGTCAGAGCTGTAGGTAGGGTGGCTCGGGGTGTTAAAGGGGTGACTTTGCGCGATAAAAACGATGCTGTAGTTTCTTGCGAGGTTGTAAAAGGAGATGAGACGCTGCTTGTTGTGTGCGCTAATGGATATGGAAAGCGCTCTAAGGTTGAGGATTTTAGGCTCGCCAAGCGTGGCGGCGTTGGGGTTAGATCGATTATTACAAGCGAGCGCAATGGGCCTGTGATTGGCGCGATTTCTGTTACAGATCACGACAGCGTTGTCATGATGTCTGTGGGTGGACAGACGCTACGCACTTCTATGGATGATGTGCGCGTGATGGGAAGATCGACGCAAGGGGTACGTCTTGTGCATTTGCAGGATAACGATGTTCTAGTTGCGCTGCAAAAATTGGAAGCTGCCCCACAGGGAGTATAATGACTGGTCGATTTGTTACCTTTGAAGGAGGAGAGGGGGCAGGAAAAACAACCCTAGTTGCTGCTCTCTACCCTTTACTTGAAGCCCGTGGGGAAAAGGTGCTCATGACAAGGGCTCCTGGGGGGACAGCGCTCGGGGCCTCTTTGCGCTCTTTGCTTTTACATAAAGATCATGCTCTTCTTTCTTCTAGGGCTGAACTTTTTTTATTTCTTGCTGATCGAGCCCAACATGTTGAAGAGGTGATTATTCCAGCTCTTAAAGCAGGTGCGCTTGTTCTTTGCGATCGATTTAATGATTCGACAATTGCCTATCAGGGGGGAGCGCGCAACTTTGATGTGGCTTTTTTGGAAAACCTTTGTGCTTTTGCAAGTCAAGATCTTGAGCCTAGTCTGACTTTTTATTTAGATATCGACCCACACGAAGGGGCTGTGCGTGCAGCGGGTAGGGGACAGATCCCAGACCGTATGGAAAAAGAGCAATTAAATGTTCATGAGCGCATTCGAGCCATTTATCTTGATCTTGCAAAAAAATATCCTCATCGTATTCATGTGTTAGATGCTCTAAAGCCAGTTTCTGCTCTTGTGGACGAGGCTCTCCAGTGGATTTTATAAATCTTCCAAGCACCCTGCTTTTTTTAGGCGAGGGCGCGCATAAAGCAGCCTTTGAGTATATAGAGCGTCAGATTCCCTCTTCTACAACCCATCCAGATGTCCATGTATGCTTTCCTGAAGGTAAAGGGGGGTCACATTCTATAGAGTCTGTTGGCTTGTGTATTCAAGAAATGTTCTTGCCTCCCTTTTCGGCGCAAAAAAAAATATTTGTATTTGAAGAAGCGCATCAAATGTCTTCTATTTGTGCAAATGCGCTTTTAAAGGTGTGCGAAGAGCCTCCTGCTGACACCTTGATTATTTTTATTGCTAGAGATGACAAGCTGATGCTTCCAACGCTCGTGGCAAGATGCCGTAGACTTGTGTTTCCTGGAAAGAGAAATGCCTCTATTGAACACAAGCATTTGGTTACTCTTTTTACATCATGTTATAGAGAACCTGCAGCTTCATTTGCTTATGCGGAGATAGAGTCATTGCAGCCAGAGTCAGATATGCAGTGGCTGGATATGCTTTGGGAGGAGATCCTTTTTTGGTATCGAGATTTGCATATTCTTGCTTTGGGTGTTGAGGTTCCTTTGCATTATGCAGCATATAAAGCAGAGCTCATGCAGGAACTTTCTAGGATAAAACTGCCATCTTTTGAGCGTATTTTTTCAGCTCTTAGCCGTTGCCGAACAGCCGCTCAGCGCCATACGAAATTGCGCACGTGTTTGCGGGCTTTTTTCACTGATATAAATTTTTAACGATACTTATGAGTATGCAGCTTGTTTATATGATATGTGCCGATTGGATGGATGGGAATTTTAGCTTACCAGGAGAGATGGATCTTACTTGGACGCATAGATCGTGCGCAGATCTTTTTACCCGTGTCTGGCGCGGCTTCTCCCTTGAACCAGATTTAGTGGATTGTGGCTTTGATGAGCTGCATTGTGAGCTTGCAGATCGGGACATCCGTGTATTGGATGTAATAAGATCTCCATCTCCTACTAATCCAGAGGATGAAGATGCGACTGCAGAGGGTCTACTTTTTCTTGCGATGACAGTTGCTTCTGCTACTAACCTGAACTTTGGGTTTTTTAAGCCCGTGGGCCCACGTGAAAGCTCCTATTTT
>CAMFJP010000028.1 GCA_945957075.1 uncultured Chlamydiae bacterium | reverse complement strand
ACGAGGCGCCATCTACTGGAAGTAACAGTGAAGGAGATGTTATTTATTCTGAATATAGAGACCGTATTAACGAAATCGTCTCAGGCACAGTCAAGCGCGTAATTGGTGGGGCTACTTTAATCGTCGATCTAGGTAAAGTCGAAGCGATCTTACCCGATCGATTTTATCCCAAAACAGAGCGATATAACCTAGGCGACAGGGTCCACGCTCTTCTTTATGAAGTACGCGACACCGATGGTGGAGGTGCAGAGGTCATTTTGTCACGCAGCCACCCTGAGTTTGTAGCGCAGCTGTTTTCTCAAGAAGTCCCCGAATTAAACGATGGCACCGTCGTAATCAAAAAAATTGTCAGAGAAGCCGGCTATAGGTCAAAACTCGCTGTTCAATCTCAAGATCCCAAAGTCGATCCTGTAGGCGCCTGCGTTGGCATTAGAGGGACACGCGTAAAAAACATCATTCGCGAACTAAACAACGAAAAAATTGATGTCATTTCCTATGCCGAAGACCCCATTCAACTCTTACAAAACGCTTTGGCCCCTATCGAAATCAAAAAAATCAGCGCTGAGGGACCTTCCGTCTCTATCGTTGTCGACGACCAAGACTACCCCAAAGCCCTAGGACAAGGCGGCCTTAACGCCCGTCTTAACGGAAAGCTTATTGGCAAGCAGTTAGAAATCAAAAAAATGAGCCAGTATCAACAACATATGACAGAACTTTCTATCCAGTTGGCCTCTTCGGAAGATCCTTCTTTAGACGAGCCTTTAACTATAGAAGGTATGAGCACGCTTCTTGTAGAAGCTGTAATTGGCGCTGGTTTTAATACTCCCCGCAAGCTACTGCTGGCAACCCCAGAAGCTCTGGCCTCATCTGCTCACGTTAGCATAGAAATGGCAAATAAAATCCTCGACCAGGTGAGAAAACAAAGGACATAACCTTGGCAAAAAATCTAAAGCTCAACATTAAAAATACCCAACTGGCCGCAGCTCTTAATCTTGGTAAACCCAAAGAAAAAAAACAGGCAGTTTCTAAAGAACCTATACCAGAGCAGTCCCCTGAGGTTAAAGCTGTAGAAGAAAAAATTGAAGACGTTGCAGCAAAAACGCCTGAAAAAACTCCTGAAGTAATCTCAGAACCAACTCCTGCACCCGCTATGACACCTCCAGCAGAACCCCCAGCAGCAGCACCTGCGCCTGCCCCACCAAGACCACCGCAGCATCAGGGAGCGTCCCCACCAACAGGACCAAGACCCCATTACCATGAAAGAAGACCCTTTGACCGTCCCCAAAGAGGCCCTACACAACAAGATAGACCCCCTTTCCGTCCCAGGCAGGATAATAGACCCCCTTTTAGACGTCCCGAACCCTATAGACCAGACACACGCAGACCACCTCTTGGCCAAAATATGGGTCCAAGGCCCGCTCCCCTGCCCACAGAAATCAGACGAGCAGAGCCTCCTAGAGACACCCCACCTCCTGTTAAAAAACCACCTGGTTTCAAAGACTACAGAGACTTCAGACCTTCAAAAAAACAAGAAGCTGGCAAACGCTCCTTTGATTCTAGAGACAAACAAGGGCTACGCGCTGGAGATGAAGACGGTTGGCGCAAAAAACGGGCCTTTAAATCCAGAGCTGTAATCGAGGACACAACTATTCGTCCAAAACAGCTCTCTGTCCGTATTCCAATTACGGTAAAAGATCTAGCCGTACAGATGAAGCTAAAAGCATCTCAGCTCCTAGCAAAGCTCTTTATGCAAGGCGTTGTTCTCACATTAAACGATCTTCTTGACGATGCCACAACCATACAGCTTTTAGGGCATGAGTTTGACTGCGAAATTACAATTGATACAACACAAGAAAAACGCCTACGTATCACAGAAGAAAGCATTAAGGAAGAAATTAAACAAGCAGATGCAGACCACGTCCGCACACGCGCTCCTGTCGTCACCTTTATGGGGCACGTAGACCACGGAAAAACAAGCCTTATCGATGCCATCCGAAAAACGAATCGAGCAGCTGGAGAAGCGGGTGCCATTACGCAGCACATCGGCGCCTTCACCTGCCATACCGCAGTTGGCAACCTTACTATCTTAGACACACCAGGCCATGAAGCCTTTTCTGCTATGCGTTCTAGAGGCGCCGATGTAACAGACATCGTTGTCCTCGTCGTTGCAGGCGACGAAGGCATCAAAGCTCAAACCATAGAGGCAATACAGCAGGCTGCACAGGCAGAATTACCGATTATCGTTGCGATCAATAAATCCGATAAACCAGGCTTTAATCCAGAAAACGTATACCGAGAGCTTGCCGACCAATCCCTACTTCCTGAGGCTTGGGGTGGAAGCATCGTTACCATTAACTGCTCTGCTGCAACCGGTAGCGGCGTTAAAGAACTACTAGAAATGCTCGCTCTGCAAGCCGAAATTCTAGAGCTTAAAGCAAATCCAAACGCTAGAGCGCGAGGAACTGTCATCGAATCTGCAATGCATAAAGGCCTTGGAGCTGTTGCCACCCTGCTTGTGCAAAATGGAACTCTACGCCTTGGCGACGCCCTTGTCTTTGGTTCTCACTGGGCACGCGTAAAAACCATGCACGATGAACACGGCAAAGAACAACAAGAGGCCCCCCCGTCAACGCCTGTAAAAATTACAGGCCTTTCTGACGTTCCAGTAGCCGGCAGTGAATTTATCGTCGTAAAAAATGAGCGCGAAGCCAGAATGCTCGCAGAAGAACGCTCTCAAGAAAAACAATTACTACCCCAAATCAAACGCCCTGCGTTTGATTCCCTGCAACCAAAGGGAGCTGAGAAAAAAATCCTCCCTCTCATTATCCGCGCTGACGTACAAGGATCCTTAGAAGCTCTGAAAAATTCTCTTCTGAAAATCCATTCAGCCAAAGTTGAGCTTAACATCCTTTCTGCAACAGTTGGCGAGGTGTCAGAATCCGATGTACACCTAGCTGCTGCCTCTAAAGCAACGATTTTAGGGTTCCACACACGAATAGAAAGTCATGCAGAAAGCCTGATCAAACAACTTAAAATTACAGTCCGCCTACACAATATCATTTATCATGCTATTGACGATGTGCGCGCTTTAATGAAAGATCTTCTCGAAAAGATCCCTCAGGAAACAGACACTGGAACAGCTGTTGTAAAAGCGCTCTTTAAATCCTCTCAGCTAGGTATCATTGCAGGATGTATTGTCACAGAAGGCACCATTGCACGCAATAATCACGTCCGTGTGATCCGTGGCAAGGAAATGATATGGAAAGGGTCCATCTCTTCTTTAAAACGTGTTAAAGAAGACGTAAGAGAGATCAGTAAGGGATATGAATGCGGCATCCTACTTAACCGCTTCGACACACTGCAAGAGGGAGATATCCTCCAAGCATACGAAATCACCTACCTGACACAAGAGCTGTAAGACATGATCAAAAGAACAGATAGACTCAACTCCCTGTTAAAAGAGGTCATCTCTGAAGTTATCATGCGAGAAGTGCGAAATCCTCATGTGCATAGGCTGATCACAGTGACCTCTGTCGATGTCTCTAAAGACCTGCAACACGCAAAGGTCTATTTTAGCGTTTTGGGATCCCCGGAAGAAAGAAACGAAACTCTAAAAGCACTACAATCAGCTGCTGGTTTTATCGCCTCCGCCGCTGCAAAAAAAGTCGTAATGCGCTACTTTCCAAAACTCATCTTCAAACTCGACACCTCGACAGATCGCAGTTTTAAAATCGAAGCCCTTTTGGAAGGATTGCGTACAAACAAACAAAGCGACCCCAACGCATAACAGCGCACTTAGATGGCTAGACATCTTGCGCAATTCGCTTTGCTTCGCAATGCTTGTGATTTTTGAGCATTTTGGTATAAAGCTGCCAAAAAGCGCGACGCTGCTAAACAAATGGAGTTGCGCAAGATGTCTACTAGTCTGACCATTGGCTCTTTTGATGGACTCCACCTCGGCCATCAAAAAGTGATAAAGCATATCACACAATACCCCACATCGACCCTGCTAACCTTTACCAACCATCCCTTAAGTGTGCTTCCTGGGAAAACACCCCCAAAGCTACTGTGCCGCCTTGAGCACAAACTGCACCTACTCAAACAAACACCGATTACACAAATACTCCTCTTCCCCTTCACACCTGCGCTATCACAGGAAAGCTACGATGTATTTTTAACACGCATACATAAGACATACCCGTTTACAGCACTAATCCTTGGCCAAGGGGCTCTACTTGGTCACAATAGAGAAGGAACCCCAGAAAAACTGTATTCCCTTGGCTTACATCTGGGATTTACAGTCACTTACATCTCCCCTTATCTATATGAAGCCGTCCCAGTATCCTCAGGCCGCATCCGCAACCTTGTGCAAACAGGCGATCTATACAAAGTCAAAGAACTTCTCGGTAGACCCTATAGTCTCTATGGCACCCTAAAAAATGGAACCCTAGACCTTCAGGGACTATGTCATCCCCCTCCTGGATCTTATCTCGTCTCCATCGACAACTGCCAAAAGCAAGCCTATATTGAAAATCACACTCTACACATGCCTTTCTCTTGCACCTCCCCCGTCACTGTTACATTTACAGTGCACGGTTAAGCCGAAAACCGTGTACTGACATTACACGGTTTTAATTGTACAATTAAAGAAAAAGGCATAACGAAAGCTGTACAATCGAAATAGAAGGCCTTAGAATTTCTGTAATTCCAATCTGAAAATGGCTAACAACCCAAAGTTCAGGTTAATAACCTAATGTGAATTTTTAATAAAATTTATACTTGCAACAAACACTCCCTCCCCAGTTTGAGAACTGTTACTTATATCTTGTTTATAATTAGATAGATAGTATAATTCTTGCCCATGCCACTGTCTAATATTGTTTTACTCTCCTGTGCTAATGTAGTCTCTAGATCCTCTCTTAATGTTATTGATAGGTTATTATTTAGTCAGTCTAAGATGGGGTTTTTGCGGCTCTATTTTTTTACAAACGCGCTCCCTTTAATACTAGGAATATCTCTTCTTATATTCGTCAAAACAGAAACTACATTTTGGTCATACTTTTTTACATTTCCTTGCTTATTTCTAGCACTTTCGACGCACCTTGTAGGAATGAGTTTTAGTTATGCTTTTCGTTATTGTCAGGTAAGACAAGTAGTCATTAAAGCAAAGATGCCAGAACTCCTTTTTGCTTTAGCAGCATTTATTCCTGTTATATCAAAAAATCTCCCCAGGTGTTCTTTAGGATTAAACACCTATCTTGTGATAGCAACTACAATGATAGGGCTGATCTTTTTATTTATGGAAAAAAGATCGAAAATATTATCACTTTTTGATAAAACAGGCCTTTACATCATTGGAAGCTTACTTGTCCAAATGATTTGCTCTTCTTTTATCTTAATTTCTGCAAAAACAGTAGCAGAAATAATGCTTTTATCTATTGCGATGCTTCTCTGGCGCTGCTGCTTGATGCTGCCTGTTCTTTTTATACCTATGAAAACCCAAACCCCTATAGACGATCCAGATAGTTTAAAGATGCTCGGCGTATTATCTTTTAGAGCGATTCTAGCTTTAACAACGCAAATCACCTTTACATGGTGTGTAGTAAAAGGGTCTCCTCTTTTAATTTGGCCTATTATGAACACAACTCCTTTAGTCGCTTCAATTGTGTCCCAATGCGTTTTAAAGGAAAACCCTCATTGGACAGAAATTGCAGCTTTACTTTGTTTTTTTTCAGGTTCAACATGTACGGTATTTTTATGACATCGCCCATCGAATTTCAAAAAGATGCAACTAAAAAATGTGTATTTTGCCAACCCTCTTTGGAATTAATACTAAAACAAACAGAGCATTTCACTCTCATGCTAGATCCTTTTGCTCTTGTCCCAGGGCATTTATTGCTGACAAGCCGGGAACACTACGGATGTCTTGGAGAGCTACCAGAAGAACTACAAGAAGAAGCAATACGCTTACGAAATGATGCTTGCGAACAGCTATATCAAGCTTTTAAAGAACCCATCACCCGCTATGAGCATGGAAGAGCTGGGCATTGCTTACTGCGAGACAGCTCGACAAGATCCTGTCATCATTACCATGAACACCTCATTCCCAAACACATTCCTTTACATGCACAACTTAGCGTACACTTTAAATATCTTACCTACCAATCAAATGCAGACCTTTGCGCCTTGTATGAAAGATACAATGAATACTTGCTTGTTGTTGAGCCAGGAATGGAAAATCGTTTTTATATTGCCAAAGACAAACTAGTAGAGCCTCATTTGCTACGTACACTTTCGGCTAAAGCCATTGGATTCCCTGAAAGGGCCAATTGGGAAAATTATACATCGTGCACACTTATGTTAGAGGGAAAACAGATTCTGCAATGATTTACTTTGATCATGCCAGTACAAGCAGGCCAAAACCCCTAGAAGTACTGGAGGAGATAGCGGCCTATATGCAGACCATTGGGACAAGTCCAGGTAGAGGCAGTTACGCTTTAGCGGATGCCGCCCACGAGCTTATTCAAGAAGTTAGATCCAAACTTGCACATCTTGTAAACGCTGAAAACCCAAATCAAATCTCATTTACCCATAATGCGACACACGCAATCAACATTGTGCTCAAAGGGTTTTTAAAACAAGGCGACCACGTTATCATCAGTGGTTTCGAACACAATGCTGTCGTGCGTCCCTTGCATAAGCTATCAAGCGATGGTAAAATCACGTATGACGTATGGCACCCAAATACAGATGGTTTTTTTGACCTATCTTTATTGGAACAGATGATACGTCCAAATACAGCTCTCATTGTATTAAATCATGCTTCGAACGTTCTAGGCGTTTTATCCCCAGTCAAGGAAGTGGGAGTACTTGCGCATCGTCTGGGTATTGCCCTTCTTGTTGACGTAGCGCAAACGGCTGGAATATTTTCCGTGGATTTTGCAAACTACGCAAATTACATTGCTGGCACGGGGCACAAATCGCTACTTGGGCCTCCAGGTGTTGGGTTTTTATATGTTAAAGATGCAGATACTCTATCTACCCTTTACGAAGGAGGCAGTGGTCTGCATTCTCTGTCCCTATTTCATCCAGAAATAGGTCCAGACAAATTCGAATCGGGAACTTTAAATTACATGGGGATTGCGGGCCTAAAAGGATCTCTGTCCTATATTGAAAAATATGGAATGGACAAGCTCAGGCAAAATATTATGCTATTGACAGAGCAAGCGATCTGTTTACTTCAAAAAGTGCCGGGTCTAACACTTTATGGAACTCAATCACTGGACCACAAGGTGCCGCTATTATCTTTTACTATGAAGGATTTTTTCGCTAATGAAATAGGCTATCTACTTAATCAGCAAGCAATAGCTGTCCGCTGTGGATTGCATTGTGCTCCCTTGATACATCGTAGATTGGGAACTTTGCCTCAGGGGACTGTGAGATTAAGCTTAGGCCACCAAAATACTTATGAAGAAATTAATCATTTTTGTGATCTTTTAAAGGGGCTATATGGATAAACTTGTCCGTGATGAGATTCCGAATGTTATTCCTGTAAACGAATTAAGTCGTTTTAAATTTACTACGTTAGATGATTGCAAATACGCAGAAGAATTAAAAAAGAAACTGCTTGAAGAAGTGCATGAATACCTTCAAGCAGAAAACATCGAAGAATTAGCCGATATTTATGAAGTCTTAGACGCAATTATTAAATTCAAATCGTTTGACTCCGCAGAAATTAATTTAGTTAAACAAAATAAACGGAATAACCGCGGCGGATTTGAAAAACGCCTACTCATGCAAAAGGTCTTATGATTCAAGGATATATTTTACTAGGATCCCCAGGTAGCGGCAAAGGGACTATAGGACAGTTTATGAAACCGTATGCTACACAGCATATTGCTTCCGGAGATATTTTGCGCAAAGAGGTAAAGGAAAACACCCCAATAGGAAAACAAACACAGGCGTTAATACAAGAAGGCAAACAAGTACCCGACGCGCTCATCACAGAAATAGTACTTAAAAGACTAGAAGAGTGTATCAAGAAAAAATTCCCGTTTGTTTTAGATGGTTTTCCTCAAACACTGTCTCAATTAGAAAGTCTTCATGGCTTTTTACAAAAACATCCTGAATACCAAGTGAAAACGTTGTGCGTCGAAGTAGAACCCAAAACCGCCCTGCAAAGGATGACAGAGCGCATAAGCTGCCCCCAATGCGAAAGAATCTATAACAAGGCAACAACACCACCACTAAACCCCGACACATGCGATGCATGTGCAATTCCATTAACCTCCAGGGAAAGTGACAAAGAAGAAGCTGCCAAAGCAAGGCTTTGGCAGTTTGAGCGCACAACAAAAAAAGTAATGGATTTTGTCCGTAGCCAGCCTAACGTTTTTTGTATCAATGGAAATAGCCCCATTTACAAAGTCCAAGAGCAACTTATACCAATTTTAAATAATAGACCTCTTGCATAACTTGCTTTGCTTGGTAACACTTGTGATTGTTGAGCAGCTTTAAACCCAAATTTCGAGATAATATGGCGACATATTGCCGAGAAATTTGGGTTTAAAGCTGCCAAACAAATGGAGTTACGCAAGATGTCTAATAAACACATATTACATGTATTGAAAAAGCTTATAAAAAAATATCCAAATAGCCAAAAGTGCCATTCTGTACTCATCACTCACGTCTTGCCAACAGCAGAAAGCTATATCCATTTAGTGCATGAGGTATTTCCTGTCACACTTGTGATTGCAATTCCGTATTCAGCAGATCTTCTCACAATTAAGGCGCTGCGCGAAAAAGGCATCCCCGTTTATCTTCCTGAAGGAATCGATGAAGCATTCTTATATTCAGGGAAAAAAATTCAAGAAATCTTAGAAAAAGATGAAACACCCCTACTTGTTCAAGAAGTGGGAGGGTATTTAGCAGGTTGTTGCGACAATCTTTCTAAATTTCCCCATTTTTTAGGGATTGTAGAAGATACAAACAACGGCCACTGGCGCTATCAAATGGCAGGCGTTCATAGTACGCCCGTTCTTTCTATGGCACAAAGCCCTATCAAAGACATTGAAGACACAGTAATCGGCGACTCTGTAGTTTACAGCACAGAGCGCATTTTTCGCGAAGAATTCAATGGGATTCTTCAAGGGATCTCTTGTGGGGTCATTGGATATGGAAAAATCGGCACATCAACATCCATTGCACTCAAGGGAAGAGAATCCACTGTCATGGTATACGACATAGATCCCGCTCGCTGTATTCGCGCGCGCCTTGAAGGTCATCGCATTGGCCCCTTAAAGACGATCCTATCTACATCCGATCTGATTGTTGGATGTACAGGAAAAACCTCCGTGCGCAAAGAGGATATCCCCTATATTCGCGATAACGCAGTACTTGTAAGTGCATCCGCTAAAAATGAAGAATTTGATTTAGTAGCATTTGCAAACGAGTGCACCTGTGAAAAAATCAACGCCGTTGTATGGCGCTACACACAGAAAAATGGCCACTGTTTTTATCTTTTACATCAAGGCACCCCGGTCAATTTCAGAGATCGAAGCATTTTGGGATACATCTTGGATATGATTTATGCAGAACTATTCCTGTGTATGCACCTTATAGCTCAAGGCAAAATAGAATCTGGATTACACCATTCACCCCTATCTATTCACACAGAAGTTGCACAAACCTGGCTTGATGTCTACGAGCCCAGCTTTGCTTGTACACAAGAGGACAAAATATGGACCTATCCAGACAGCCTACATACAGCTGTAACCCGCACATTTTTGCTACAAACCACCCAGGAGCTTGTGTGCTAGAAGACACATGTCCTCATTGTGACTCCAAGGGCTGGGCCTTCACCTACATCCTTGATCAGACCCCCCATTTTCACCTATTATGCGACGTGCACCCCCTTGTGGAAGGACATCTTCTCATTATCCCCAAAAGACACATTAGCTGTGCTGGAGCATATACAATCGAAGAATGGACAGATTTCAAAAAATTATACGAAAATGCACAACATTTTATCTTTAAACACTTCGGCTCCGTTGCCACATTCGAGCACGGCAATATTGGACAAACAGTGTTTCACTCCCATGTTCACCTTCTACCCTTTCAAGGCACATGCAAAGACATTGTCCCAGAAACTGCATTAACACGACTAGATACTATAGAACAAATTGTCACCCTCTTTAAACAAGAAGGAAAATATCTATTTTTTTCAATAGATCAACAAAAATGGATCGTTGATACAGCCCTTGGCGTTCCTAGATTTTTCCGCGACCGCTTCGCAAAGGCGCTGGGCTGCCACGAGCGCGGTGATTGGAAAGCCATAAGAAAAGAGCACCGACTGATGGAGATCTGCGCCGAGGAAAATAGGCGTTGCCAGCTATCGTATCAAACCTCAGTTAAAAGCCGATGAAGTTGCCCAATGAGATAGAAGGGCACAGAAAGCAGAGAATATTCTACGGTAAAACCTGTGGTCGTCTTTACCTGAACAAAACCAAATGTCGGATAATCAGAATTAATGCGAACAGCTAAATGCTTCCCCTTACTCTCCATAAAGTGATGAAGTGATTTAAGAGTTCCCGTTCTTCCAGCTTTAACTTCTACCGGCACAATTTGCTCTTTATGTTGAATCACATAATCAACTTCTGCATTTGCATTACCCTCAGTGCGCTGCCAATAATTTAATGAAGGGGGAACAAATGGAGGGAAAAGAGTTCTAAGCTGCTGACCTACCAGCTGCTCTGCTAACCCCCCACTATTGATAAAAGTAAGCTCTGACAATGCACTTAACTGATGTAAAGAAAGCCCAAGTTCCGCACTAACAAGACCACAATCTAACAAAATCGTCTTAAAAAATTTATCATTAACTTCAGCGTTAAGAGGGAGCCCATTTGCAGAAGTTGCAAAAACTTGATGACAAACACGCGCTTTGGTTAGCAGATCCATCGCCTGCTTTAAAGAGAGCGTATTCACTTCAGTATTAGCATGAGAATACACAAATTTTTTTCCAAGTTGGCGAGGAATCGATGTTAATATGTCTTCTAATCGCTTGCTAGTAAGACGACCTCGATATTTTGCAAAATCTTCGCGATACGTAGCAAGAAGATCAAAATGGATTTGATTGATAGCTTCAGGTTGTTTTTCGGTAATCCAAGACGATACAGCAGCCGGCATGCCACCAACAATCAAATACTCTTTCAATAAAACAATAAGCTGTTTATGGATTGCAGCTGAAATTTCTTTACTTATGTGATAACTTCTAAGGTACTCTCTAAGGTGAGTATAACCTGCTGCATCTAAAAACTCTTCAAATGAAAGAGGCTCTAAATACACATAGCTAATTCTGCCAACCGGCATGCTAAATTCATGATCTGTTAAGGCAAAATTCAAAAGAGAACCGGCAGCAATAACAGGAAGCTGCGGCAATTCTTCTAAAAACCAACGCAGTTTTGCAAGAAGATGGGCAGCAGCTTGTATTTCATCTAAGAAAAGAATGGTATTTCCAGGTTCAATTGTTTTACCAAGCAATGCAGAAATATTGGCTACAATCTCATTAGGCTCATTTGAAGAAAACAAGGATTCAAAATCGGGCTTTTTTTCAAAATTTAGCTCAATAAGCTGCTTGTTTACCGCCTCTGCTAAGTTTCGAATCAGCCAGGTTTTGCCCACTTGTCTAGCTCCTCGAATAACAAGCGGTTTTCGATTGCTAGAACCAAGCCACGTCATTAAAAAATCAGTAAGATCTCGTTTCATTAACCTCATTTTAAATTATTTTATTATCAAACACAAGAAAACATGGTGTTGTTTTTGCAGATAGCTTGAAAAAACATGGTGTTGTTTTGCGTGTTAACGCTGGTTTTTAAATAAAAAAAACTTTAATCCCTTAAAAACCAACAGCCTAATAACCTGAACTTTGGGTTTTTTAAGCCCGTGGGCCCACGTGAAAGCTCCTATTTT
>CAMFJP010000027.1 GCA_945957075.1 uncultured Chlamydiae bacterium | reverse complement strand
CGAGATTCCTCTACGTCTCGTGGGCTCGGAGATGTGTATAAGAGACAGGTACCTAACTCTTCTTCTGGAATATTGAGGCGTCTTTTTATGTCTTGGCTGAAGTTTATATCTAATTCTTCTTCTGAAATGCGGATAGCTCGTTTAAGATTTTTGCTGTAGGGGTGAGCTTTTAAAGCGGTTAAGTAGGCCTTAGCTGGCTGAAGCTGATCTTTTGGGCTTAGTTTTTTTATTTCTTTTCCTATTGGCCCTGTTGGTGACAGGATCCGCTCGTTCTGTCGATCGCATTGAAACTGTAGCCATGTTCTGACCGCGTGAGGATTGGGACTACCTCGAAGGAGGAGAAGCTGATTCCCAATATATTTCTTATGTTCTCTATCAGATACTAGGCTGTCTAAATGTGTGTAGTACCTGTCTAGGAGCTCTGTTGCCAATTGTTCTCCATTGTCTTGTCTGAGTAGATTTTGAATCTGTGTAAAAAGACCGTCATGGGAGGGCTTTTTGCCAAATAGAAGTCCTCCTTTCGGGAGAAATCCTTCAAGGCGCGCTTGTGCTTCGAAGAGAGAAATCTCTGAACGGTGTTGGCTCGTATCTGCAGGGATGTGGGATGTTGCAGCCTCAGCTGGAGGAGGAAGAGGTCTTGTGTGCGGCATAGCAGGGTTGCTGCACCCTGGATGAGAGCATGTGTGACTTGACTCATGTCGTAGTGCGTCAGGATCTTGTGGGATGCGACGTGTTTGTTGTCCAGCTGGAGGAGGAAAATGTGTTGTGTACGGCATAGCAGGGTTGCGGCACCCTGGACGGGAGCATGTGTGACTTGACCCATGTCGTGGTGCGTCAGGATCTTGTGGGCTGCGACGTGTTTGTTGTCTAGCTAGAGGGGGAAGGGGTCTTGCGTTTGGCGTAGCAGGTTTGCAGCACCCTGGGTGGGAGCATGTTGGGGAAGGGGGGCTCTGTCGTCTAGTCTGTGGGTGCGCTTGGGGCATGTCTTCTTCCGGGATGCTGTGCGTTGCAGGAGGCGCTGGTGGTGGCATATAAGATCGTGGTGCATAATAGGTTACATTTCTAGGAGGGGGTGGTGGAAAGGTCGTTGGGGTGTAGAGTCTACCGTATATCGGGATGTGTTGTGAGGGTCCGTAAGGTTGTGGGTAGCACATGTATTGATGAGGAGGGGGCATTGGGCAGTTCTGCGGGAAGCTCGGCCCATATCCGTAAAAACCGTATGACATAATAAAACCTTTGTTTTTCTTTTTAAAACAATTATAATATGTTTATAAATAAAAAACATTATATAATTTTATTTTTTATTATGTCGTTATTTATTAGTTATTTAAATTTGCCAGTGCGCATCCATTTTGTTGCGATCCATTTTTCCCCTTGGATTACGGGGGCCCCCCCATGTAGAGACATGGGGTCTTCTTTCCCATCTAGGGTACAATTATAAAATAAAACGGCGTTTCCTTTTTTAGGTGCAATTTTTAGATTGGCTTTAGGAAAAACGGTTTCGCCTCCGGTTTGTGTTGTATGTAAATACATAATAAGGGTGGCAACGCGCTGGCCCCCTCTTTGATAATTGGCCATGCCGCCAATGGTTGCAGGATCAAAGTAGTCGTAATGGGGTCTATATTCTTGATTTACTTGGTAATTAAGGACTTGGATGGCTTCTCCGTTTTCTTTAGGGATTAAAGTGACTTTTGCGATGCGCTCTTCAATTGCGCGGAGCATGGGGTCTTGTGCGGGCCCTGTAAAAAACATGCCTTGACTTGTGCGGGATTCATCTATTTTTCCGGAGACTTTGCTGTCATCGACAACTGTTGATCTTCTAAGATCTGGTTTTGCAAGTTCTATGATTCTATCGCACTCTGCATCTGAGAGGAAATTGTGGATTAAAAATACGCGCGGCGACCAGCTGAGAATTTCCATCTCTACAGGAATATCTTGTGCGGATAGAATAGAATAGATGCTTAAGCACAACAAACTAAGACGTGCTAACATAAACGGTCCTCCAATATTAGAGAGGGGATATTAATGTGTATGGTTTTTTTTGAAAAGAGGGCTGTATGAAACGGTGTGGTACTTCTTCAGTCCAGTGGCTTGAATTTGATCTTTTTCGTCGGATTCCGGGTCTTGTTCATGGAGTTTTTTTGCGCCAGGGAGGGGTAAGCGCGCCCCCTTTTTCTTCTTTAAATCTTAGTGAAGATGTCGGTGATGATCCTGCGGCTGTTATGAGAAATTGGGATCTAGTTGCAGACAGTTTGGGTTTGGATGGGATTGTAAAAGCAAGGCAGTGTCATGGCAAGCGTGTTGTATGCGCAAGTGGCAAGCTTGTATGGGAGGGGTGTGATGGTTTAATCACGATGCAGAAGGGCCTTGGGGTTGCGATACGGCATGCAGATTGTCAAGTGGCTTTTATGTATGATCCTGTCACAGAGGCGATTGCGATGGTGCATGCAGGATGGCGGGGGCAGGTTTTAAATATTTATGAGCGTGCTCTAGATGTCCTTAGGGTTCAGTGTGGGGCTTTGCCGGAAAATGTGCTTGTGGGGATCTCTCCGAGTATTGGGCCTTTGCATGCGCGTTTAGATTATACGCAGGGTAAGATGTTGCTTCCCCCTTCTTTTTTTTCTTTTGAAAAGACGCCCTTGCATTTTAATCTTTGGGAGCTTGCAAGAGCGCAGCTTATGGCCTGTGGGGTGCACAGGGATAACATAGAGATTGCAGAGCTCTGCACTTTTTCTCATCCTGAGGATTTTTTTTCCTTTCGTCGTGATCAAGGGGTGACGGGGCGGAATGTGAGTGTGATGGGCCGGCTGCATGCGTCGTAGGCATTATATTCTTCTTGAGGTGGCTGTTGGGTGTGTGCTTGTTGCTCTTTGTGCCTTTCCTTTGGTATCTGGACCTATGCGGATGCTTGTTAGGGAAAGGGAGATGTGTGTGCAGGCAGAGTTAGAGCGTATTGCAGAATGCGCCTATGTTCAGGTGTATACGGATTTGTGTGCGCAGAAGTTTTCTTGGGAGTCTTTGAATCGGGAGATTTCTTTTGAAAAGATAAAAATTTGTGTTGGAGGGGGTCTTGAGTATGATCAGCGCTGTTTTTTGCAGATGCGGCGTAGCAAGATGGGAAAGGATGGGTGGGAGCACAAGCTGATTGATATTATTGTGCGTTTTCAAGCTGCCGGGAAAAAAACGGTGACGTATACGTTTACGGTGTATGCTAAAAAGGAAAAACATGGGATGTAAGCGCTATTTTACATTGATGGAAGTTGTCATTGGTCTTTTGATTGCAGGGGCTCTTTTTAGCGCGCTTATGCAGCTTTATAAAAATATCTCTTTTAGTCACATCGAGGCGGAAAGGGTCCGTGAAAAAGTTTTTCAAAGGGAGAGTGTGCAGCTGACGCTGATGCGTGTATTTTCTGGGGTATGTCCTTTAAACGAAGACCTGAACTGTCTTTGTAAAAAGGATTTCCTTGCGGGAGAGGCTTTTATATTTGCTTTTGATAATGGAGTAGATCCAGAGCCTAAGTTTTGTGGGAAGGTTTATGGGGCGCTGTATGTTGATAAACAGCAGAATTTATGCCTTTTTACTACCTTTACGGACGCGTGGCTTGAGGATCTCGAGGGAATGTCTAAATATTTACAAAGTAAGCAAGGTAGGCTTTTGAAAATTGCCTCTGGTATTGAGAGTGTGCGGTTTGCTTTTTTTGAAGAAAAAATAAAAAGGTGGGAGAGCACGGTCGAAACGGTCCCTGTTGCTGTGCGTCTTTTTGTGAAGGAGTGCGGGCTTAAAGAGCTTGTAGAGTATGCCTATCTTGTAAAGGACTCTTTGCCTTATGTTACATATGAAAAAAAGGTGATATGAACATCCTGCCTTTAATTTGTGCTTTTCTTATTGTGTTTGGTATTTGCGCGCATAGTTTTTTTTGGCAGTATAAGGCGTCTTGGGGCTCTTTTTGGGTGTACGAGGGGCGTATGCGCGCTGAACATGTGGCTAGATCTCTTCTTGCACGCAAAGAGTTTTATAAAGTTCCAGTAGAAAAGCGTAAAGTGGGCGCGCGCCCTGTGAAACGCTCCTCGGGGGTGTATGAAAGTCGCCGCGAAAAATATCCTCCCTCGCGTCTTGGTAGGATTAGTCTTTCTTTTATGTTTGCAAAGCAGACTCCAGACTATGTAGAGCAGCTTTCCGAGGTTGTCTTGTATGCGATTAAAGCGTTGTATCATGATTTATTTGCATCTTATTCTACAACACGGGCGTTTGAAAAGGATCTGGTTGCACAGTGGATAGAGCTTGCTAAAGAGCATCCAGATGACAAGAGCTTTTTTACCCTTTTTCCTAAGGACGCTGAGCTTGCAGATGTTTATTATAAGATGTTAAAGGGCTCTTCTGGAAAGTATCCTGCGCTCGAAAGTTTTTTTACTTTGGAGGATAGGGCCTATCCAATTTATTTTCATTTTGCACCGACATGTGTTTTGGAGGCTTTATTTGGGAAGGGGGTTGCAAAAAAAATTCTTGCGCAGGAAGAGACAAAATGGAAAAAAAGCGCGCGTCATAGGCACTACACTCTCACAAAACCAGAGCTAGATGCTCTGTTTTTAGCACAGGGAATTAGAACAGAGTACCCTCTGCAGATGGTGGATTATGCGTGCCGGCGTGACCATTTCGATAAGGTTCTTATCAAAGATGTGCAAACGGGCGTTGAGGTATACAAAACAGTCGCAAGAAAATAGACCTATTGCGCAATTCACTTTATTTGGGAGTCGCTGACTTTGTCTTGTAATATGAATTAAATAACATTTCATCACAGAGAGGCCCGCCTGCGTAACATGAGTTATAAACTAAGCGTTTCCGGTCAAATAAAGGTATGCAAGAGGTCTAATAGAGGAGGGAGCCGAAAGGCTCCCTCTTGACCGAGGTTATTGGATGTTGTTATGGGGCTTGAAGTGCGAATGCAGGATTGGAGCCAACGGATACAGTTGTAGAGACTGTGTCTGTTGAGGTGTCAATCACGCTGACTGAGCCGTCGTAGTCGTTGGTAACATAGACATAGCTTCCATCGGCAAGAACGGCTCCAAACGTTGGGGAGGTGCCAACAGAGATTGTAGTTGCGATGGTATCGCCTGTGGTTTCAATGACATCAACGCTTGCAGAGCTGACATTGGGGACGTAGATTTTGCTGCCATCGGGCATGGGAGTTGGGTACATGCTAATGCTAGACAGGTAAATAATTGTGCTTACGGTGTCGGTTGCTGTATCAATAACGCTCATAGTGGCGCTGGCATAATTGGCTACGTATAGCTTATTTGAAGCCATTGTTGCGAATATGGGGCTTGAGCCTACGTATATTGTTGTACTGACGGTGTCTGTTGCAGTGTCGATAACGCTGACTGTGCTATCGGATGCATTTGTTACATATACTTTGCTGCTGTCTGATAAAGAGACCGGAAAAATTGGAGCTGCGCCGACTGTAATTGTGGAGGTTACAGTGTCTGTTGCGGTGTCAATAACGCTGACTGTATTTTCGGCAACGTTTGGGACATAGAGTTTTGATCCATCTGGTGTAACGGCAGCAAATTCTGGGATTGTGCCGACTGTGATTGTGGAGGTTACAGTGTCTGTTGCAGTGTCGATAACGCTTACGGATGCGCTCATGCAGTTTGTGACATAAACTTTAGATCCATCTGGTGTGGCAACTGCAAATGTGGGGTTTGTGCCGACGCTTATTGTTGCGCTAACGGTGTTGCCAGAGGTCTCGATCACGCTTACGGTTCCGCTTCCGACATTCGGTATATAGACTTTGCTGCCATCTGGAAGTTTTGCGCCAAATTGGGGCGCCGTTTCTACAAAGACAGTTGCTTCAATTGTGTTGTTGGATGTATTGATTACAGAGACGCTGCCTTCGCCTTTGTTTGGAACATATACATAGCCGAATGCTAAATGGGATGCGAGTGTACAACCTATGGTTATCCATGAACGTAGCTTCATTTGGTTCTCCTTTAGACTTGATGATCCATTAGACATCTTGCGTAACTTCATTTATTTGGCAGATTTAACCCTAAATTTTTTGGCAATATGTCCCTATATTGCCTAGGAATTTCGGTTGAAAATTGCTCAAAAACCGCAAGCGTTGCCAAGCAAAGCGAGTTGCGCAAGATGTCTATTGAAGTGTCATTTTGCCATATGGGGAGAAAAAGTAAATAAAATTATTACTTTGTGAATGAAAAATGTAGTTGCGATTATCCCGATGTGTTAACATCGGGAATGCTATCTATTCATATTGAAGAAAAAATATGCATCTACACTATGAAGACTTCACCGAAGCACAGCTTCGTACGTTGAGTCGTTATGTTACCAGTACATCTGGGAACATATTTGTATTGAGAAATCTCCCTGAGGTGATTAAGGGGGCTTTGTTTTCTAGGTATTCGAGATCAAGTCTTGGACTGCGTTCTTTGCTTTTGAAGGAATTTATCCTTAATGAAGA
The DNA here is from genome assembly GCA_945957075.1 of uncultured Chlamydiae bacterium. Taxonomy (GTDB): domain Bacteria; phylum Chlamydiota; class Chlamydiia; order Chlamydiales; family Rhabdochlamydiaceae; genus CAMFJP01. Next base: position 5,883 of record CAMFJP010000027.1, on the reverse strand, counting down.
GACAGGATTTTCTGCAATCTCTGGCAAGAGGGATGAATCTGATGCGGATCAAGCGGTCGCAATTCAAAAGGCGCAAAATTTTTATGATCGTATTCTAGATGGCTATGGGGATGATTCCATAGGAGAGCTTGGAGGTGCCCATCTAGCAGTAGAAAATATTTCCATGATTGCTGCAAAGATTGTAGAGGATAGTCGTATTGGCGGATCTCCCCTTGAAAAGTCAACGCGGTATATCTATTTCGATCAGAAGGTCAATGGGGAGTATCTTTTCTACAAAGAACCTATTTTAATGACGTCGGCATATAAAGAATTGTATGTTAATACGTGCACGAGGTTGTTCGACACTTATTCTCGACTAGTGCCTCCGTTGACCGAACTCATGGAGAAAAAATTTCCTCGCGAGCACGATGTTTCGAAGGTCGCGTATACGGCGGCTTTGCGCGCAAAGGTTTTGGATTGTTTGCGCGGTCTTTTGCCAGCTGGCGCGTTAACGAATATGGGACTTTATGGCAATGGACGGTTTTTTGAGGGTTTAATTCAAAAGCTTTGTGCCCATAATCTTGCAGAAGCTCAGGACATGGGGAAAAAGGCGTTTACAGAGCTGTCTAAAGTTATCCCTTCTTTTGTAAGACGGGCAGAGCCAATGCACAAGTATCAATTGGCTTATACGCAATTTTCTGAGCAAATGCATCACGATCTGAAAACGCTTTGGGAGCGTAGTCAGGAGTCTTTATTGCCTATGGAGGATGCTGGGGTTCGTTTAATTAGCTATGATGCCGAGGCTCCTGTTAAGGTTGCGGCTGCACTTCTTTTTCCAGAAGGAACATCGGGGCTAGCAGAGCTGCAGGCTTGGTGTCGGACGCTGTCTGAAGAGGAGCTTGGCCGGATTTTAGATGCTGGTTGCAATTGCCGCGAGCATAGACGGCATAAGTCTCCACGGGCACTTGAGCATGCCACATTTACATTTGAAATTCTTGCCGATTTTGGGGTCTACAGAGATTTACAGCGCCATCGCATGTTGTCACAAGAAAGGCAGCTACTTTCTTGTGACTATGGCTATTTTGTCCCTCAAGAGATTAAGGGGACTGCAATGGAAGAGGAGTATCAGGAGGCGATGGAGGAGGCTAAGAAAGCCTATGATGTGATTGCTTCCTCTCTTCCTGAGGAGGCGCAGTATGTGGTTCCGATGGCCTATAATATACATTGGTATTTCCATGTGAATTTGCGCTCTTTGCAGTGGCTGTGCGAGCTTCGCTCATCGCCAGCTGGGCATCCAGGATATCGCTATATTGCACAGGAAATGGCAAAACAGGTTAGTCGTCTTTTTCCTAGCTTGGAGCGGTTTTTTAAATTTGTTGATTACGAGGGCTATGAGCTTGGTCGTATTGGACAAGAAATGCGTATTGCTGAAAAAATGCAGACACGCACGCAAAAATAGGAATTGATACTAAGATGGCGCAAAAGGTAGGAAGTCTTTTTGGAGGTTCTTTGCTTGTAGCTGGTAGCTGTATTGGCGCCGGCGTTTTAGCGCTTCCTGTATTGACAGGACTTGCAGGATTTGTTCCTTCTCTATTTACGATGACGGCTGCTTGGGCATTTATGACAGCTACTGCATTTTTGCTTGTTGAGGCTGGAGGGTGGTTTCAAACTCCTGTAAATTATTTGTCGATGGTTGGAAAGACACTAGGCCCTGTTGGTAAGGGAGCTGCGTGGGTTCTTTATTTATTTCTTTTTTATGCTGCACTTGTTGCATATATTGCAGGCAGTAGTAGCGTGTTTTCTTCCTTTTTTGGGATGCCTTCTTGGTCTGCGGCTCTTTTTTTTGTTCTTTTGTTTAGTTGGGTGATCTATATGGGAACCCGCTCGGTTGATTTATGGAATCGTTGTTTGATGTTTGGGAAAATTGGTTCTTTTATTGCTTTGGCGATTTTGGGCGCGCGTCATGTTGATGTGAGGTTGCTTGCTGAGTCTCGCCCGCAGCATATTCTTGCTGCTTTGCCTGTCCTTGTATTTTCTTTTGGCTGGCATAATATGATTCCAAGTCTTACTCATTATATGAAGGGGGATCTTCGGAAGGTTCGTCTTTCTATTTTAGGGGGGAGTCTGATTGCTTTTGCAATTTATCTCATTTGGGAGATTGTCTGTTTGGGGATTATTCCTTTGGATGGCCCTTTTGGGTTAAAGGAGAGTCTAACAAAGGATCGTGAGGCTTCGCAGGCTTTAGCGCATATTTTAGGATCTTCTTGGGTTTCGTGGTTTGCTCAGGCTCTTGCTTTTTTTGCGATTTTGACCTCATTTTTAGCACAGGCGCTAAGTCTTGTCCATTTTTTAGCGGATGGATTTCATAAGAAAAAGCGTGCTTGGGATGCTGTGGGAATAGAGGGTCCTGAGCGGGAACATATCGGTCTTTGTGCTTTGGCGCTTGTCCCCCCTCTTGTTCTTGCTCTTGTGCGTCCACAGCTGTTTTTTGCAGCGCTTGGGTTTGCAGGTGGTATTTGCGCTGTTCTTCTCTTTGGTATTTTGCCAGTATGTATGGTTTGGGTTGCGCGCTATAATTATAAGCTCGCAACGTCTTATAGGTTGCCAGGGGGGAAGATTTCCCTTTGTTGCATTTTTGTATTTGCTCTTTTTATTTTCTGTTTTCAGTTAGCTAACATGTTATAATGCCTCTTTTTAATTTAAAAAGTATTTTTGTTCCTTGCGGGGATCAACCCCGTGCAATCGAAAAATTATCATGGGGTTTGGAAGAGGGAAAGCGTGCTCAGGTTCTCCTTGGAATTACAGGATCTGGGAAGACGTTTACAATGGCCCAGGTTATTGCACGATCTGGCAGGCCGGCTTTAATCCTTGCTCATAATAAAACCCTTGCGGCTCAGCTCTATCAGGAATTTTCTGCATTTTTTCCAGGTCATGCGGTTGAATATTTTGTTTCTTACTACGATTACTACCAGCCTGAAGCCTATATTGCGCGTACAGATACCTATATTGAAAAGGACCTTGCTATTAATGATGCCATCGATCGGATGCGTCTGAGTGCTACAAGATCGCTTTTGGAGCGGGAGGATATCATTATTGTCTCTTCGGTTTCCTGTATTTACGGTCTTGGTCTTCCAGAATATTATAGTCAGATGCAATTGCAACTGAGCGTCGGAACAAAAAGAGCCCGGGATGATATTTTGATCCATCTTGTGCGCATGCACTATAAAAGAAATGATATGGATCTTGCCAGAGCGGCATTTCGGGTGCGTGGAGATACTTTGGAGATTGTGCCGGCCTATGAAGAAAATCTTGCGTATCGGATTGCATTTTTTGGTGATGAGGTGGAGCGTCTTGTAGAAATTGATCCGATTACAGGGGTGACGCGCAGGGTCCTTGAGCAGATTACAATTTATCCGGGATCTCACCATGTTACACCAGAAGATGTGCGTGCTTCTGCTTTGGAAAGTATTCAGGAGGAGTTGTCTTTGCGTCTTAATTATTTTGAACATGAGGGGCGGCTCACTGAAAAATTTAGACTGCAGCAAAGAACTCTTTATGACATCGAAATGATTAAGGAAATGGGTTATTGCAAGGGTATAGAAAATTATTCTCGCCATTTCAGCAAAAGAGCTGCTGGGGAGGCCCCGCCTTGTTTGCTCGATTATTTTCCAGATAACTTTTTGCTTTTTGTCGATGAATCTCATCAAACTCTCCCTCAGATTCGTGCGATGTATAATGGCGATAGGGCTAGGAAAGAGGCGCTTATTGCTTTTGGATTTAGGCTTCCTTCGGCGTTTGATAATAGGCCTCTTAAATTTGAAGAGTTTCAAAAGAAGGTAGGGCAAACAATTTATGTGTCTGCAACGCCGGGGGGGTGGGAAATTGAGGAGGCGGGTGGGGTTGTAATCGAGCAAATTATTCGTCCGACGGGACTTCTTGATCCTGAGATTACGATAAAACCCGCGACATTTCAGGTTGATGATTGTCTTGAAGAGATTCGCGTGGAGTCGGAAAAGGGTAGGCGCACTCTTGTAACAACGCTTACCAAGCGCCTTGCAGAAGAGCTTACCTCCTATCTTACAGATATTGGTGTTAAGGCTAAGTACATGCATTCTGATATTGACACATTAGAGCGTGTGCAAATTATTAAAGAGTTGCGTCAAGGTGTTTTTGATGTTCTTGTGGGGATTAACCTTTTAAGAGAGGGTCTGGATATTCCGGAAGTGGCTCTTGTGATTATTTTAGATGCGGATAAAGAGGGTTTTTTGCGCAGTAAAACGGCTCTTTTACAAACTTGTGGTAGAGCTGCTCGCCATGTTGATGGAAGGGTGGTTATGTATGCAAATACAATGACCGAATCGATTAAGGCTACCTGCGATGAGACAAAGAAAAGAAGAGAGTTGCAAAAAGCTCATAATGACAAGCACGGTATTATTCCAAAAAGTGCACAAAGAGATGTGCCATCATCGCTTATTGAAACGTTTTCTGGAGAAAAAGAAGAGGAGTCTTTTCCCGGACAGAAACCGGTTGTGCACCATCTAACGCAAGAAGAGCTGTTAGCATTAATAGAAACAACAAAACAACAGATGCACCAAGCGGCGCGAGATAGACAATTTGAAGAGGCAGCTCGGTGTCGCGACCTTGTGCATCATTATCAGGAGATATTGTTATCTTTATGAAAACATTTTCGTTTTTTCTTTTATTCCTTGTAGTGCTTGTTTTTGCGGATAAGGCCTATCATCATACGAACTACAAGTTTTCTAAATCGAAAATTTTATACGAATATAGAAATCCTCCAACTTCTGTAACAAGTCAGCCTCCTCTAACACAAGAAGCGTTGGATATTTTGGCGCAGCCCTTTACCTTTTTTAGTAAGGGGTCTCAAGCTTATGCTTTTCTTAGCGCGGATGGGCAGTATGTATTAAAAATACTTAAGCAGCATAAGTTTCATCCAAGAACGCACTTTGCTTATGTTCCTTTTTTGCCGCAGCATGCAGATTATGTGCATAGAAAGAAAAAGGCAGAAAAGGCCTTTAGAAGTTTTCAAAATGCGGCTTCTGGGTTCTGTAAAGAGACTGGGCTTTTGGGTATTCATCTGATTCCAGATCCCAGTTGGAGCAAACAGATTGTCCTTATTGATAAAAAAGGTAGAGAGCATTTAGTAGATATTAATAAGACGTCATTTGCGCTGCAAAAAAAGGCTGAACTTCTTTATCCTACCCTGACAGCGCTTATGGAAAAGCACGATAGCGCCTCTGCTAAAAAAAGAATTAATAGCTTGATGCTTCTTTTGTATAGTCTCGCACATCAAGGGGTTGTGGATAACGATCCTATTTTAAGAAGGAATTTTGGCTTTGTAGGTGATGAGGCTATCCAATTTGATATTGGAATGTTTGATATTGACCCTAAAAGAAAAGGGCATATCTTATCTCAAGAAGAGCTGCTTCCCGTTACAAGGGAGTGTCTTTCTTGGTTAGACGAAAGATATCCAGAACTTGCAGACTATCTTAGGGTGCAATGGTTATAACAAGTGCAAAGCATCCTTTGATTCTTCATGCCTCCATGTTGCGTGCAGACAGCGCCTATAGAAAAAAGATAGGGCGCGTTATTCTATTTGGGGATAAGTTAATTCACGAGCTTAAACTCCCTATAGAACGGCTTTTTTATACCAAAGAAAATCAAGATTTAATGGCTAAAGAATATATCAGTATTCCAGATGCCCTCTTATGCAAGATGAGTGGCCTTCCGGCTCCAGAGACGCTTGCTGCGGAAATTGTGATGCCAGAGCAAGGTGATTTGCATGGATGTCGCTGGATAGTGGCTTTGGATGGAATATCTGATCCTGGCAATGTGGGTTCGTTATTTCGTTCAGCCCATGCGCTTGGATGGGATGGAGTATGGATT
>CAMFJP010000026.1 GCA_945957075.1 uncultured Chlamydiae bacterium | reverse complement strand
GAGCTTAAATATTCAAAAAAGCCCTGTTTTACATCTACTATGTCAGCCAATCGTAACCTCGCTTCTCCAATTCTAGCGCAAGCTCTGGACCTCCAGAACGGATAATACGCCCTCCCATCATCACATGAACATGATCTGGAGGAATATGATCTAGTAATCTCTGATAATGGGTAATAACAAGGAGCCCTCTGTCGTGAGACTTTTCTTGTAAAAAAGCCCGAACCCCTGAAGCAATAAGACGCATTGCATCAATATCTAACCCCGAATCTGTTTCATCCAAAATCGCGCACGCAGGGGCAAGAAGTGCTAACTGCAACATCTCATTTTTCTTTTTTTCCCCTCCAGAAAACCCTGTGTTCACAAAACGCTCTCTAAATGACGAAGGAATTGCAAGTGCCTTCATTTTTTCTTCTAGCAAATCAAAAAATGTGCTTTCCTTGCTTTCAGGGTACAATGCCAAATAAGCAGTTTTTAAAAACTCCTCATTTGTAACCCCTGGAATCTCTACTGGATATTGGAAACTAATAAAAAGCCCCAAACGTGTTCTCTCTTCAGGCTCCATTTCCAAAAGATTCTCTCCCTTAAACCACAAGGCGCCGGATGTCACCTCGTATGCCGGATCGCCAGCAAGTACGCGAGAAAGAGTCGATTTGCCAGCTCCATTTGGGCCCATCAAAGCATGTGTTTCTCCACGCTCTATGCGCAGACTCACATCCTGTAAAATTGGCTTACCCTCTATGCAAACTGATAAACGATCAATATGTAACATGCCTCTACCCCACCGAACTTTCTAATTTTAAAGCCAAAAGTTTTTGTGCCTCTGCCGCAAACTCAAAAGGAAGCTCTCTTGTAACTTCTTGACAAAATCCATGCACAATCATCTCGACCGCCTTCTCTCTAGAAATCCCTCTTGTCTGTAAATAAAAAAGTTGCTCAGCATCCATTTTAGATGTCGACGCCTCATGCTCTAGCTGTGATGAGGGATTGCACACCTCAATGTAAGGAAATGTGTTTGCAGAACACATAGCCCCAACAAGCATAGAATCACACTGTGTATAGTTGCGCGCTCCCTCCGCTTTAGAGCCTATGTGGACAAGTCCTCTATATGTATTATGCGATGTGTCTGCCGAAATGCCCTTAGAAACAATGCGAGACTTTGTATTTTTCCCAATATGTATCATCTTTGTCCCGGTATCAGCCTGCATCTTCCCAGTTGTTAAAGCGACAGAGTAAAACTCTCCCTCCGATTCATCCCCTTGCAAAATGCAGCTAGGATACTTCCACGTGATAGCAGCACCAGATTCTACCTGAGCCCAGGAAATTTTAGACCTAAAACCAAGGCATTTGCCCCGTTTGGTCACAAAATTTAAAATTCCACCTTCTCCCGTTTGCGGATCTCCAGCATACCAATTTTGCATTGTCGAATACTTAATCTCCGCACGTGCATGCGCGACAAGCTCCACAACAGCTGCATGCAACTGCTGCGTATTGTAAGCAGGAGCTGAACACCCCTCTAAATAACTTACATAAGACCCCTCTTCAGCAACAATCAACGTGCGCTCGAACTGGCCAGATTCTCTATCATTAATACGAAAGTAAGTCGATAGTTCAACAGGACACCTAACTCCTTTGGGAACGTACACAAAAGAGCCATCGGAAAACACCGCAGAATTTAACGCAGCATAAAAATTATCCCCTATCGGGACCACGCTCCCTAAATATTTCTCTAAAATATCAGGAAAGCGGCGTACAGCTTCAGAGATCGAACATAATACAACCCCAGAATCCTCTAGTGCCTTATGAAAAGTGGTTCCTAAAGAGACCGAGTCAAACACCACATCGACTGCAACATTAGACAGCCTTTTCTGTTCTTCAAGAGGAATGCCCAGCTTTTCAAAAGTTTTCAAAAGTTCTGGATCTACATCTTCTATTTTTTCTAATGTTTGCTTTTTTTTAGGGGCTGTATAGTAACAAATATTTTGATAGTCAATAGAAGGCAGGCGGACATTGGGCCACATAGGTTCCTTCATTTCCCGCCACTTACGAAATGCTTTTAACCGAAACTCAAGAAGAAATTGTGGTTCCTGCTTTTTTGCAGAAATAAGCCGAACCGTGTCCTCACAAATTCCCTTAGGAATACTTTCCATTTCTATGTCTGTAATAAATCCATATTTATACATGGATCTATCCTGCAACATATCATTTGTTGCCGTCATACTCTATACTACCCAATATAAAATTACGAATCGTGACGGCTATAACATATCATAAAAATAGATATTCAACTAGACTCTTATGACCTTCTAGCATCGAGTTTCATGGTAAGATACACGGTCTGCCCCACAATTAGACCCATATAGGTACCCATAAAAACATCGCTCAAATAATGTTTATTTAAAATAACGCGACTAAATCCCAAAAGAAAAGCGACGCCCATACAATGCCAAGAATACCGTGGTTTAAAACAGGCAATAGCTCCAGCTAATGCGGCAATTGTCGTTGCATGCCCTGACGGAAAAGACAAATCACTATAATGAAAAGAAAAAAAATCAAAGCCATAGAGATGCTGCTGCAAAAAAAGCTCTGGACGCATGCGGCCAAAAAATACCTTCATAGGGCCAATAGTCACATTGGCAACAACAACAGCTAAGGCAAAAAAAAGCATCCGATTTCCAATTACCCCCAAACGGCACATAAAGCGCAAAGCATAAAAGGCAAACAGCCAGAAAAAAACATGGACACTAGGATTGCAAAGAGCACTTGCCCCTTTGGCATACACAGATATAAGCCAGGGGGGGCTCTGCATATATAATGCTAAAGGTCGATCAATAAAAAAATAACTTAAAAAAACAAGCGCCAAAACCCCAAATGTCAACCCAGCAGAGCGGTTTAAAAAAACGGTATTCTTATCAAAAATAGGACTAATCCACACTAAAATTGGGCTCCGTTTGATAAATTTGGCTATACGAAGGGGGTCTTCTTTGCTCCATTCTCTTTCCAATCACACGACCATTTGAAACCGTTAAGAAGTAGTGATTTTCCGCAATATCTCGAGACCCAAGAGAAATACGCTCGACATATTCATACTCTTCCACCCCCTCCCCGACAATACGGACTGAATAAGGCTCTCCGGCTTCACCGCGTATGCTTGCTACGGAGTTGCCGACACAGACCTCTTCAAATTGTTCCTTTGTCATCATGGTAGGACGGGTAAAACAACTGCTGAACACAAAACATAAGCAACATAAAAAAGGTAAACATTTCATGACACGATCCCAATATTATAACTTTGCAGGTCTCCACACTTTTCCATTAATCACTGTACGATACTGGTCTGTTGTTGCATATTCAGCACGCATTCTATAACAATCAGCAGACTCTTTTTCGTAAAACTCAAACCCCTCAAAACCCAACTCTTGAATTCGAAACTCCCATGCAATAACATGATCCTCTATTAATCCAGAGCCTGTGATTTTACCTAAAGCGGGATTTTCCAAATCAATAGAAAAATGATTCCCTGAAAAATCGTATAAAACAAATTGATTTAGCATAATATCCGCAAGACCTTTGACCTGAATTTCCTGAACGCACTCGATAATGCCCCCAGCATCTTTATTAGACACTTTCCATCTAGTAACAAAACCAAGCTCTTCTTCAACCATATTCAAGCGAATCTTCCCCTCTCCAAGCCAAGGATAGGGAGATAAAATAAATGCATGCTGCAGCATACCGCCCCTAAAAAATTAAAACATAAACCTTCTGCTATACACACTCTGTAGCAGCCCTAGCGCCATCATCGTAACAAGCATCGACGACCCCCCATAAGATACAAGCACAAGGGGGACTCCTGTAATAGGGAAAAGACCGCACATCATTCCCATATTAATAACCACATGAACAATAAGATATGCGGTAATTCCTGCAGATAGCAATCGCCCAAAGCGATCTTTTGCCACAGCCGTTACCTGAAAGCCACAATAGACTAAAGCAAAGAAAAAAAGGAGCATGAAAAAAATTCCTATAAGCCCAAACTCCTCACCAAAAGCTGCAAAAACAGAATCTGTATGCGCGTAAGGGAGCCATTTCCCTCCGGTAAACGTACTTTCCCTCCAGCCACTTCCTGTCGCCCCACCCAGAGCAAGCGCAATCTGCGCGCTGCGCTGATGATAGGTATTGGGATTGAGACGTTCGTACTGATACTCTTTAAAAATTTTTGTAGCATAAGGACGCATCGCATCATGAGATACCCAACCTAAAAAAATAAATAACACAACACTGACAGCCATAACACATAAAGTTGTCATCCAATGCACTATACGCTTATTAACATCTGCAAAATAAAAAAGAATAAGGGTAATAGGATATAGCACAAGAGCTGTCCCTAAATCGGGTTGTTTTAAAATAAGAAAAAAGGGAATCAAAACAATACACAGCGCTTGAAAAACAGCCCCAGTCCTGTGCATAAGTTGGCCTCTTCTTTCTAAAAAAGCACTAAGCGTTAGTACTACAATTAATTTTGCGTACTCCGATGGCTGAATAGTCATCCCTAAAAACGGAATACGATACCAACGACGCACGTTTTGAATCGAAGGAGCAAAATAGAGTCCAACCAATATACACAATATCGCAGCATATAAAATCCATCGCCATGAGCGAAGAACCCTATAATCCATTCCAGCACATACGACATAAAAAATAAAAGCTATAACACAACATTGCAGATGGTGCCGAACACAAGGCGTCCAAAATGTCGCCGCATCGACATCCAAAGCCTCTACTGTCGTTGAGGCAATCACAAGAAACCCTATAATGACAAGTAGAACCGTCAAAAAGAGCGCCCTAAAATCCATGCACCTTAGGTACCTATAATCCCAAAGCCTAGTTGTCGAGAGCATATTAGACCTCTTGCATAGCTCCATTTGCTTGGTAGCGCCGCGCTTTTTGGCAGATTTAAGCCCAAATTTCTGGGCAATATATCTCCATATTACCTCGAAATTTGGGTTTAAATCTGCTCAAAAATCACAAGGGTTACCAAGCAAAGCGAGTTATGCAAGAGGTCTATTCTTGCGTTGTAACAATACAGATACATTGAACACCATCCCCACAACCAAAATCAGTAAGGCCATCGCCAGAGGTCGCTGTAATCCCAATCTGCGTGCTATGAATACCAAGCGCTAATGCGATATTAGAGCGCATCTTCACAATATGTGTTTCAAAATGAGGTTTTTTACCTTCAAGAGTAATAGCAACATGAACAATTTTCTGCCCGCCAAGAGCTTTTAAAGCACATTGCAAATAGACTTTACTATCTGTAATCCCATCTTTTAAACACAAATCCATCGCAATACCCCCTAGAATAGGAACTCCTGTTAAGGAAGTAATGGCATTACAGAGCGCATGAAAAATCACATCTCCATCCGAATCTGCTGCAAAACCTGGAACATCTTCGAATACAAGACCTGCAATAACACAAGGCTTTGAAGAATCCTGAGGAAGAAAACGGTGACTGTCTTGCCCAATCCCTACACGCACTATCATAAATATGTTGTTTTCAGCTCTAACTCTTTATGAAACTTATCAAATGCGAGCACAATCAATTTGTCAAGAAGTTCGGTATAGGGAAGACCTGTTGCCTCCCACATTTTTGGATACATACTTGTAGGTGTAAATCCAGGAAGAGTATTTAACTCATTAATGAAAATTTCCCCTGAACTTTGAAGAAAGAAATCAACACGGGCCATCCCAGAGCAGCACAACGTGCGATAAGCACTCTTTGCCATATCCTGAATCTTGACCGTCATCTCCTCTGAAAGCGGAGCTGGAATGACAACCGTGGCACCTTGTGGATCAAGATACTTTGCTTCATAAGAATAAAAACTGCTATGAACAATCACCTCTCCCGGCAAAGAAGCTATAGGGTCTTCATTACCAAGAACCGCGCACTCAATCTCTCTACCCAAAACGCCCTTTTCAATGATAATCTTTCTATCATACACAAATGCATGTTGAATAGCCCGCGATAGCTGATCCAGATGATCCACACGTGTGACACCAATAGAGGATCCCAAACTTGCAGGCTTTACAAATACCGGAAGTCCCAATCTTGTTGCAACATGATCACAATCTATAGTTTCATGGGCGTGGCAGCATAAAAAATCAACAATAGGAAGGCCTGCCCCTTTCAAAAGACGCTTGGTCACATCTTTATCCATACCAACAGCAGAACCCAAAACTCCGGCGCCAACAAAAGGAAGCCCTCGGATCTTTAACCATCCCTGCAAGCATCCATCCTCACCATGAGTCCCATGAACAAGCGGAAACACAACCTCTGCATCATCGAGTGCCCCAGGGCTATCCAAACGTCCATCTCTATCCATCATCACAAGACGCACATCGTACTTATCTTTATTCAGAGCCTCTGCGACAAGGCGCGCTGAAACCAACGAGACCTCATGCTCTGCAGATTTCCCCCCACAAACGATCGCAACCGATACCTTTTTGCTCATAACAATCACTCTTTCATAGACAGAAGAAACTCAATATTACTATTTGTTTTCTGCAAACGCCCCAAAAGCAACTTCATGGCATCGACAACTGGCAAGTCTGCAAGCGCCTGACGCATGAGATAAATTTTTTCAAGCTCCTCTGGATGATACAAAAAGTCCTCTTTACGAGTGCCACTCTTCACAAGATTAATAGCTGGGAATACTCTTCTATCTGCAAGCCCCCTATCAAGGACAAGCTCCATATTACCTGTGCCTTTAAACTCTTCAAAGATCACCTCATCCATACGCGATCCTGTCTCGATCAAAGCTGTTGCTATGATCGTAAGGGAGCCTCCCTCTTCAATGTTGCGTGCCGCACCAAAGAAGCGCTTGGGTTTATGCAAAGCATTCGCATCAATACCCCCCGTTAAAATCTTACCAGAATGGGGCTGCACTGTGTTATAGGCCCTTGCAAGGCGCGTCAAAGAATCCAAAAGGATCACAACGTCGTGTCCATATTCAACAAGTCGTCTGGCTTTCTCTATGGCCATCTCAGCTACCTGGACATGCCGCTCTGGTGTTTCGTCAAATGTAGAAGAGACGACCTCTCCTTTAACACTGCGAATCATATCTGTCACTTCTTCAGGACGCTCATCAATAAGCAAGACCATCAAAAAGACTTCGGGGCTATTAATCGAAATAGCATTGGCAATGTTTTGCAAAATCACAGTTTTACCAGAACGAGGAGGGGCTACGATTAAAGCCCTTTGTCCCTTACCGATAGGCGATGTCAGATCCAATACACGGGTTGTAAAAAGATCTTTTCGCGTCTCCATAACAAGCCGTTTATTAGGATAAAGAGGAGTTAAATTTTCGAATAAAATTCTTTCTTTAGCACTTTCTGGAGACTTGTTATTGGTTTTTTCCACCTTTAACATCGCAAAATACTTCTCTTTCTCCTTAGGAGAACGAATCGTACCGTAAACTGTATCCCCTTTTTTTAAATCGAAACGGCGAATTTGTGCTGGAGAAACGTAAATATCTTCTGTGGATGGAAGATAATTGTAATAAGGAGATCTTAAAAACCCAAACCCATCAGGTAATACTTCGAGAACACCCTCTCCAACTAAAATGTCGTTTGAGCGCTCAGAAATACTCTTTACAACCTCAAAGACCATTTGTGATTTGGTTAAAGATCCCAAATTTTTCAGGCCCATATTGCGCGCATAGAGATTCAACTGATCGATATTCATTCTTTGCAAATCAGAAATGCGAATAATGGAAGCAGATGGAGGTGGAGGGGTCTCTATCTCGGCACCTGGCACTTGGTCTTCTTGATTCATTGGGAAGAAAGCTCCTTAATAAGTTTAATAGTGTTTTTTTCTAATAGACCCATGTCTCCATTATTCAGAAGCACATAGTCAGCTAAATTTGCTTTTTGCGTTACAGGCATTTGCCTAAGCATTCTTTTGTCATATTCCTCTGCAGAGCACCCTGTTTTAGCCGTAAAACGGCTTCGACATAAATTTTCATCTGCCACCACTGCTACCACAATATCGTAAAAATGGTCAAAATGAGCTTCATAAAGAAGAGGAATCTCCACAACAAAAAAGGGGGGTGGGGGGCAAGCTTTTGTACATGAAATGTAAATGTCTTCGATTTTTTCCTTTAGAGCGGGATGCAAAATACTCTCAAGAGAGATCAGTTTTTCGGCATCAGAAAAAACAGCTCTTGCTATCTCTCCCCTATCCAACTTTCCTTTAACAAGAACATGAGCGCCAAGCAATGCAATGACCTTTTTTCCAATAGCTTTATCGTGGGAAAGAAGGTTGTGCACGAGTTTGTCGGCATCGACAACACAGGCGCCATACTCCGCAAGCACCCGGCATACGGAAGTCTTGCCGCAGGCAAGGCCACCCGTCACTGCAACTTTTAGCAAGACTAACACTCTCCCCAATTTTTGCCAATAGAGACATCAACCTTCAAGGGAACACGCAAAGAAAGCACCCCCTCCATAATACGCTTCATCTGAGATGCGCACGCATCCAACTGATCCTTAGGAGCTTCGCACAATAGCTCATCATGAATTTGTAAGAGCAAACTCCCAGAACTCCCATGCGCGCAAAGCCACATATCAAGTTCACACATTGCAAGCTTAATCAAATCAGCTGCAGTACCTTGAAGCGGCGTGTTGATGGCAAGCCTTTCTGCTGCAGCGCGCACATTAGGATTCACACTATCTATCTCAGGAATCGGTCGCCGTCTTCCCGTTAAAGTAAGTGCATATCCCAGATTGCGCACAGATTCCTTGCAAAAGTCAAAAAACTCCCTTACTTTTTTATATCTTTGAAAATATGTTTCAATAAACTGAGCCGCCTCTTTAACACTAATCCCAAGCCCTTTAGACAGTCCAAAAGCCTGCTGTCCATACAAAATACCAAAATTCACAGCTTTTGCTTTATAACGCATCTCCTGAGAGACCTCTTTAAGCGGCACCCCAAAAACAAGAGATGCTGTATAAGCATGGACATCTTCTCCCTCTTGAAACGCTTTCACAAGCGCTGGATCTTCACTAAGATGGGCCAAAAGCCGCAGCTCTATTTGAGAATAGTCTGCCGAAATAAATTGATATCCTTCTTGTTGTGGAGCAAACGCCTCTCGGATCCGGCGTCCCATAGGCGAGCGAATCGGAATGTTTTGTAAATTCGGATCCTGGCACGACAAACGCCCTGTTGCCGTTACAAACTGATTAAAAGTACAATGCACCCGTCCTGTTTTTGGGAACACATCTTCTGGAAGAGCCTCTATATACGTTGCGCGCAGTTTATCAAGCGTTCGGTATTGCAAAACAAGTTCAATAATCGGAGAGCTGCCTTTTAACTCTTCTAACACCTCAGCGCTTGTAGAATGCCCCCCAGTTGCAGTTTTTTTGATAGATTTTATCCCCATTTTTTCAAAAAGAACATGCCCAAGCTGCTTTGGGGAATTAATCGTAAATTCTTCCCCAGCCTCTTTGTAAACCTCTTTTTCTAAATGCCCAAGTTCTTTTCGAACAACGCCCTGAAGCATGTGTAAATGCTCCACATTCACATAAATCCCTGTTCGTTCCATTCTAATCAAAACAGGCACAAGCGGAAGCTCAATCTTGTTGAGAACATAGCTAAGATCTGCCTTTTCAATCTCTGAAGCAAATAGCTCTTTGAGTTGACATGTATAATCAACATCCTGGCAACAGTATGCGCACACATCTTCAATAGGCACATCCTGCATGCTTTTTTGACCCTTGCCGATCAAAGTTGTAATTGGTGTTTTTACTTTACCCAATTTTTCCAAACTCAGAGCCTCTAAACTATGTCCTGTAATATGAGGCTGCAATAGGTACGAAGCTAGCATCGTATCGAAGGCGATTTTAGGAAAACAGACACCCTCATTTAAAAGCACATGAATATCATACTTAATATGATGCCCATAAAAAGAAATGTCTGAATGCCCACACAAACGATTAAGAGCATCTACAACAACCTCCCTACCGAGTTTCCCATTTACAGGAACATAAAAAGCCTCTTTGGGCTGTACACTAAAAGCTATACCTACAAGACGCGCATACATAGGGCGAACATCTGTTGTTTCTGTATCCATCCCAATTTCTTTATGCTGAATCAGCATATGTACAAGCCTCTCTAAAGACTCTATGTCATCAACTAATTGATAACGCACACCCTCCTCTTTGCCCCCTTGAGGCTTCATCTCTTTAAGCAAAGAAAGAAAGTGCATCTCTTTGTAGAACTCTTGCAGAGCCAAAAGATTAGGCTCTTTCACATGAAAAAACTCTACTTCTTGAGGAACATCAACATCTACGCGTACACGGGCAAGGTCTCGACTTAAAAGAGCCGATTGCTTCTCAGCTACAAACGTTACACGTTTTTTTTCATTGGAAATCTTGCTCGGATCTGCATAGAGCTCATCGAGAGACCCCTTCTCTAAAAGGGCGATCGCTGTTTTTTCTCCAAACCCAGCAATCCCAGGAATGTGATCGGAGGCATCGCCCATGATCGCTAAAAAATCAACAACCTGCTCTGGATAGACCCCAAGTCGTTCACGCACCCCCTCTCTATCAAGAACTCTCCCCTCTTTATGCAGTTCCATTACAAAAACATGATCTGATACCAACTGACATAAGTCCTTATCACTTGTGCACAAAAACACCGTGCTGCCTTTTCGAGCGGCCCATGTAGCCACAGCGCCCATCGCATCATCGGCCTCCACTCCGGGAACCTCTAGACAAGGAATCCCTGCAAGAGCACAAAATTTTCGCGCCCACTCTACCTGCAAGACTAAATCCTCTGGCATCCTCTTTCTATGCTTTTTATAATCTGCATACAAAGCCGTTCTGCTTTGCTTGTTATCCGGGCCGTCAAAAACGGCCACAAGATAGTCTGCAGCCCCCTCTTTCATGAGCTTATACACAGAGCGTATAAACCCATAGAGAGCATTAGTAGAAAGCCCCTCTGGATTTGTCATTTTCCCAATCGCATAGTAAGAGCGAAAGAGAATGTTCACAGCATCTAAAACGTAAAGCTTATCCATGTGGAGCATAGAGATATAAAAAACGCCCTGCCATTTCAGGCCCCATTAAAGAACCAAAACGCATTTCGTGTGTTATCTTTCCTGTCATAAAAGCAGCCCTACCCTCTGTGAGATTTTCTAATAAAGAATGTGCAGTTTCAAGGCGAATCACCTGATAGGAAACTCCATCCTCAATACCGGCTGTCTTTCTAAGATCATCAACTGCCATTGCATAGTTCGTGTCACCCACATCCACATAACCTAGTTTTGCAGCCTCAGCAGAAATAAAAACGTGGGCTCCATACTCATCTACAAGTTTTTGTGCATCCAGATGAGGTCTTCCTGCCACTACAACAGAGACAAAACGCTTATACAGTGCTTCAACCACAGCTCTAATCGACGCATCTTCACCCTCTTTCCATGGTCTAAAGGGATTTAACGCATCCTTGTCTTTACCCTCTGTAAGGGTTAGAGACTGAACCCCCCAATTTTGCATCGCTCCCGAAAAATTAAACGTCGGGCCCAAAAGCACACCAACAGATCCAATCACACTACCTGGATCAGCATAAATCTTATCCGCTGCAGAAGCAATATACATCCCTCCAGAAGCGCATAAACCCTCTACATACGCATAGACTGGTATATTATATTTCTTTTTAAAACCCATAATCGCTCGATAAATTACATCCGAATCCTCCGCATACCCACCCGGAGTATTCATATGCAAAAGCAGGCCCTTTACCCTGCCCTCTTTAAACATATCTCCATGAGCATCTAATAAAAGGTTTTGAACATTTTCTGCGGAAAGATCCCCCTGGCCAATAACCCCATGAAAATCCAATCGAACCAATACAGGAGCACTTTCAGGAAGTGGCACCCTGTGTCCTTCTGCATCCGGACAGATACGCACTTTTGCTGGAAGGGGCAAAGAATCTGATTGCCCAAACATACCAACTGCCACAACAAAAACAGTCAGGGCGATCGCAATCCCCAAAAGCCCTGAAAAACTACGAAAAAAAGATCGCAAAGAAGATTTGAAAATAGACTCATGCATACGCTAAATAGCCTCCTTTTTACACTCACCATTTGCTAGGAAATCGCAATTGTATTAAGATTTACAATCTAGCCGTCTCCTTGAAGAGAGTCAAGGCTTAAATTCTATTCCGGATTAGCTCAGCGGTAGAGCAGTGGACTGTTAATCCATTGGTCGCAAGTTCGAATCTTGCATCCGGAGATTCTCTAAAGGATTATCTAACAATGTCTGCTATAAATAAAATTCTCGTAATAGGAGCTGGTATTGCTGGACCCGCAGTTTGTTATCTGTCTCTTATACACATCTGACGCTGCCGACGATCGCATAAGTGGTGGTGTCGGT
>CAMFJP010000025.1 GCA_945957075.1 uncultured Chlamydiae bacterium | reverse complement strand
CGCTGCCGCTAGACCCTTTACAACCAAGCTACACGCTCTAAACCAAGAGATGTTCTTGCGCATCTCTTTAGAAATCCCCTTGAAAAAGCTACTTGTCGGAGGTCTGGATAAGGTATTCGAAATCGGCAAAGTCTTTCGCAACGAAGGGATCGACAGAACCCATAACCCAGAATTTACAGAGCTCGAAGCCTATGCGGCCTACTGGGACTATAACGATATGATGGTTCTTGTAGAACAGCTGTTTGAACAAGTCGCACTCGAACTATTTCACACAACTAGAATTCCCCACTACAACACAGAAACAGGAGAAGAGCTGATCATCGAATTAAAAGCTCCCTGGCAAAGACTCACCATGAAGGAAAGTATCGAGCGCTACGCTGGAATCACAGTAGATACTCTTTCCGACAAAGAAATTAAAGAACTGCTAGCCCCTGTTGTAAAACAAGAAGAGCTATCCTCAGCTTCCCGCGGCAAGCTGATCTCTTTTCTTTTTGAAGAGTATGTCGAATCAAAACTCATACAGCCCCACCACATTACAGATCACCCCATAGAAACAACCCCTCTCTGCAAATTACATCGCGATCCTGTTGCTAGAGCAGCCGGACTTGTAGAACGTTTTGAAACATTCATCGGAGGCGAAGAATTTTGCAACAGCTACTCTGAGCTTAACGATCCCGAACTCCAAAGAAAACTTTTAGAAATGCAGTCAGCTGACAAGCTAGCTGGCAACGAAGAAGCGCACCCTTTAGATGAAGAATTCTTAGAAGCAATTTGCCAAGGAATGCCCCCAGCCGGCGGTCTTGGCATCGGCTTAGACAGGCTCGTGATGCTCTTTACAGGCGCCGCTTCTATTCGCGATATTCTTTATTTTCCTATCATGCGTCCAGAAGAAAATTGAATTATAATAACGCAGAATTTTTAGTTGTCTTTTAAATTTACATCTCGTATTGATATCAAATTAACTCGCAATTATAATTCGTGATTATTTAAGTTAATTAAAGAGGCGAATATGTTTCCTAATTATCTTATGACTCACGATGGTTACATTAAAGTTCAACTTATTGAAACTGCAATAAGACGTGGTGATATTCCTGCAGAATTTAGAACGCACTATAAACAGCATCTACCAGAACTTCATTACACGCGTCCGCCATCAACTCAAGATTTAAAAACCATGCACACATCGCTATACTCAAGAATTTACAGAGGGCTGCAATCCGCAGAAAGACAAGGAAAAAAATTACTCGTATTGATCGGCGAAGATCACATTAACAGAAAATGTTTACTGATAGAAAAAATTGCGCTACTTGCATCTAAACAGCTGGGAATCAATACTTTACTAACAGAGCTTTGCTGTCAAAAAGAAATAAAAAAACGCAAAGGACATGCGCAAACAAGATCTCCTGTGTATGCAAACGCAGGATACATGCACCTTTTTGCAGAAGAAAAATTAGGTATGAAAATATTGCCTTGCGATCCCCTGTATGCGTCCGGTGGAAACAGAGAAAGAGCGATGTGCGCTTCCATTGCTAGCGTAAGAAAAAATTGTATATGTGTTGTTGGCAGAGATCACCTGGAGGCCATTCAAAACGATCCTGCAATCAGAAATAATTATGAATTGATATGCATCAATTCTTTAGATACACCTGTTAACTATAACCCCCACATGTTATTCCCAGAAGAAATGACACAAGAGGTCATGCGCCTTGCTCCCGTCTCCACACCTTTTAAAATAACAAATGCGATTAAAAAACTTTTCTCTTTCTTTTCTACCTCCTCCTGCCCAGTGCATAGATATGCTTAATTATTCACTCATGTTACGCAGCCACTGGCTCTGACGCATAACATCATCAATAATTAATTCTACTTTGGTTTGGAGGAGCGCACTCTGGCACCAGAGGGGGTATCTTCGATGAAAAAGCCAGCGTCTAGGATATGATTGCGCCACTTGTCCGCATCGTCCCATCTTTTTTCTTTACGCGCTAACTCTCGCTTAGCAAGGGCATCTAGAATTGCCTCTGGGATAACCTCTTCTTCATCAAAAGGCATGATAGCTAGAACGCCATCGACATCTCGAAATGCCTGTTGCAACGCATCTCCCTCTTTTCTAGATAAGACCCCAGAATCACAAAGCACATGCGCTGCATGAACAGCATCAAAAAGAGCTGCTAGGGCGCCAGAAATATTCAAATCATCTGCAAGAGCTAGGCGAAAATTCTCATGGAGAGTCTGTACAAGAGGTGCAGCATGCCCACCATCCTCTCTTTGCGGAAGCGAGCGCAGTCTATACAGCAAGTCCTCGATCCGACGCAAAGATGCCCCAGCAGATTCAAGACCAACTAGGGTGAAATTTAGCGGGGACCTATAATGCACTTGTAACAGTGCATAGCGCATTTGCCTTCCTGTAAACCCTTTGGCTAATAAATCCCTTAGGGTATACACATTGCCAAGGCTCTTAGACATTTTTTTGCCGTCGACAATAAGATGTTCTACATGCATCCAATGAGCGACAAACCGGCAGCAGGTGCAGGCCTCTGACTGTGCAATCTCGTTTTCATGGTGAGGAAACCGATTATCAACCCCCCCCGCATGAATATCGATACTTGCTCCCAAAATATCGGTTGCCATGGCAGAACACTCTATATGCCATCCAGGTCTACCCTTACCCCAAGGACTTTCCCAAAATACATTTCCATCCCGCTCTGCATCATAGGCCTTCCATAACACAAAATCGGAAACATGTTCTTTTTCATATTCATCAGCGGCAATTCTTCCAGTCGAACGAAGGGCCTCTCGTGGAAGATGAGAGAGTCTACCATAGGTTGGAAAGCGATCTACTGCATAATACACGCTACCATCTTGTCCAAGATAGGCAACATTTTTTCCCATCAATATTTCAATCATCTCTATCATTTTAGAAATGTAATCTGTAGCGCGTGGGTAGTGGTCGGCAG
The DNA here is from genome assembly GCA_945957075.1 of uncultured Chlamydiae bacterium. GTDB lineage: Bacteria > Chlamydiota > Chlamydiia > Chlamydiales > Rhabdochlamydiaceae > CAMFJP01. Next base: position 9,535 of record CAMFJP010000025.1, on the reverse strand, counting down.
GGTCGATATTAAGGTGTTTGAGATCGGCAAAAAAGGCATCGATATAGGGCTGAGTATAGGCACTAAGTTCGACCCCCTGTGCTACAGCTCCTCGAATTGTTTTATCATCGACATCCGTGAGATTCATCACATGATTTATGCGATAGCCCAAATATTTGAGTGTGCGACGCAAAAGATCTTCTGCTATATAGGTGCGAAAATTGCCTATGTGCGCATAATTATAAACGGTTGGCCCGCATGTATAGATGCGCAAAGCCCCATCCTCGTGAAGGGGAACAATTTCTTCTTTAGCTAAACTTTCTGAATTATATAGTTTTAAACGCATGAAACCATCTCTTCCAAAGAACGATAATGGATTTTCCCGGTCCCCGTCAAGGGAATTTGCTCTAAGCGCTGTACAAATCCGATTTTAATTAATGTGCTAAACCCAGCCTCAATAAGAATCTGATTTGCATTTTCTTTTGTTAATTGAGATAGGGTTGTAAAAAGTGTAATTGTGGTTTTTTCACCCTCTTTTTCTCTAGCGCTTACGGCTATAGAAGGTTCATTTTTCTCACAGTTTACGCCCTGCATCACCGCCTCTTCTATAGCAAGTAAACTCACCATCTCCCCGCCTATTTTAACAAAACGCTTTAACCTACCCAAAAGAATCAAATGCCCCTCCGCATCAATCACTCCTCTATCGCCTGAGCGGTACCATGTTTTGCCTCCTTCTTCCAAAAAACAAGAAGAGGAAGTTTTTAAATATCCTGAAAACACATTAGGGCCACAAATGCACACCTCTTGCTGTTCTATAATTTTTAACTCAATACCAGGCACAGGCAAACCAACACCTACAGGAGTCTTTCCGGGACGGTTTAACGTTACAATAGGACTACATTCTGTGATCCCATATCCCTCTAGAAGCTCAATCCAAGGACACTCCTTTGCAACATAAGCTGAAAGTTTATCTGGGAGCTTTTCAGCCCCACTTACAACCAACCGCAAACTAGCAAGATTTTCGGGCTCTGCACACTGAAAAATATTTTGCAAAAAACTAGGAGCAGAACACAAAAGGGTAGGCCTAGAAGAAATAATCTCTTCTACAATCCGCCGTGTATCTGTGGGATCTGGGGCATAATAGGCGCGTATCCCTGCAAGCAAAGGCAAAAGACCTGTCACAGAAAATCCAAAGGAATGAAATGGAGGAAGCATGCAATAAAACGTATCTTGACTTTCAAGCTCTACGCACTCAAGACTTGCTCTTTGGTTACTTAAAATGTTTTTGTGCGTTAGAGGAACCGCTTTGGGCAAGCTCTCCGTCCCACTTGTAAAAAGGAGAACCGCGCACGCCTCTTCATTGAAAAGATCTGCTTTTTTAAGACAAAAAAGACCCAAGACAGCGTGTAATTTATCTTTCCAAGAAATCGTATTTTTTATCTCTTCAAGACAAAGTAAATGCTCTAGGACTTTTCCCCATTCTGTTTGCTGAATGCGATCCAAAAATTTATCGGAGCTAATGACACGCTTCATATCCGTTAAGGTAAACGCATGATCCAGAGCGCGCACGCCCGTTGTCCAATTGAGCATTACAGGCACTTTATTAGCCAACAAAAGAGCCATAATTACAAGGTATGCGCTAACCGAAGCTGGAAGCATAACACCCACATACTGCTCTGGAAATGCCTCAAAACGTCTAGAAAGCATTTGGGCAACAAAAAGCAATTTACGATAACTCCATACGCCCGTCACTTCGTCAGCACATGCTATATGCCCCTTCATGTATAAACATGTGGACACAAAAGCCTCTTGAATCGTCTTAGCCTCGGGCATACGTGGCGCGGGCCTTGTTTTTTCCCTGGCCCAACACGTGCTGCTTTTTTTAACCTCAGGAATGTGTGCAGGTTGTGCTGTTTTAGAGCCAGCAGCTAGAGCCGAGACTTTCATAACATCAAAAACAGTACGCACGGCTGGAAAAGCATGCCTATCGACATCGTAGGCAGCATCCATAAAAAGATAAATCTGCGCGCTATCCAAAGAATCAAGACCCAAATCTAAAAAAAGATCCTGCTCTCTTTTGATTTCTTCAACAGGCCGAGAAACAAGAGCGCCGATTTTTTCTAAAACAGCCCTTTCAATATCTTTCGGTATCTCGATTTCAGATACAGGCCCCACCCTTTCATGACATAGTGCATACGCTGTTTTCCAAAAGCAATCTGAAACACGCTGGAGCGGATCTGGAACGCGATTATACCACTCTTCTAAATACGCATTACACGTCAACCGCCCAAGGTGTCTTGGAAACGACGCCGGGGCGATTTCAATATCAACATAGACCTCGCGCTTTGGCATAAAAAAAATACCATTTTTCAAAAGCAAAAAAAGGCCTTCCTTTAAAACGCCGCCAAAAGAGGGCGTATGCCCTGTAACAGCACGTGAAAACCGGCTCCCCCAGAGCCCTCGAGTCCGAATAAGAACAAGAGTTGCATCTGGACACTCCTGCAAAAGATTATAAACAAAAGAGGCCCCACCGAGCTTTTCTTTTTGCTCTAACTTCAATCGTCCCGATGGGTAGATTAAAAAATGATCTCCTTTTTTTAATCCATCTGCTGTTTGCTCAAAAACCTCGCGGAGCTTATGCACCTTCCATCCATTTTTTCGTCCCTTATCCAAATCAGGGACCGCAAGCGCACGTACGCAACGCATAAAAAAATGAATTCCCTTTTTCCAATAAAAGGTATCTACAATTAAGGGCCTTGGCTTAGACGCACGCCATAAACACATCATCACAATAACCGGATCGATTTCAGCCGGATGATTTGGCAAAAAAAGAGCCCCTTTACCCCGCACCTCTTCGAGCACCTCTTTGCCCCGCACAGTCACCCGGTAGCGCAACCTCAAAAGAAAAGAAACGATGCAATACAAAAATGTCATAAACATAAGTTGACGTCATCCCCCATTCATGCCATCATGCGGCCTATGGCAAAATATACAGATGTTCACTCCCTTAGCGCCGCTGTAGAACGCATTGCGTATCTACTGCGCACACATATTCCCCGTGAAACAAAAAAAAACCATACGGCCGAGGTTCTCACATCCTCAAATAAGATTCAACAGATTGCCAAAATACTGCGGGCAGAAGCCCATAACACATACAAATCAAATAAAAAATAATTGAGGCTGTTTATGAAAATCGATTCTTTTAAAGAAACAATTTATAAAGTCACCGAAGTTGTTCAACAAAGAAACCAAAAAATTCAAAACAAAGAATTACCAAAAGACGCAGAAAAGGTGACAAAAGTCGCCTATTCCTTATTAAAAAAGTAATCACCCCAAGGATGACAGGGAGAAGCATACGCTGGTTCTGCATGCGTAGAAAATCCAGGAACAGAAGAAATAAGGAGCGCCCCCTTTTCCCTAAGGGCGCAAAACTTCTCATGATCTCTGGATACTCTACAATCTAAAGAAAAAGCTCTATGCGTCTGCATATCCCGTATAAGCGTCCCAAAACGCATCGCATAGGTATTTGTTGTAGATGGCGTCGTGCGCCAATGACATGAAGGGGTACAAAACAGCCTAGCTGTTAAATCCGCATACATAGCGGCTGTATACTTGTCGCGATGATCATATAAAGTCACATAATCAACACCTGGAATAGAAAATCCCTCCTGGAGAATCCGGGCCCAATCCGGCCTATGCAAATAGTCCTCTTCCAAAAAGTAAACAATAGTTTTTGGGGAAAGATTTAAAGAAGCCACATAATCCAAAAGATATAAAAAAGAGGCGGTTTCCGTACCTCCTTTAAACGACACCACGGGAAACGCGCGCTGCACCGTGAGAAAATGCGGCTCTTGCATCGGATAAAAGGTGTCTAATAAAAACGTAATGCTAACCTTATCCGGAGTAGAGGTTGAAATCAAATTTTCAAAACACCGACGTGTCGAATACCCAGAAAAGCGTTTTTTATGCGCACTCACCTCAGAATAATGGCAATGGCGCACAAACACTTCAATTTTCTGCCCTGCCTTAAGAAGGGTCATACTCTGCAAAAAGCAATGAAGAATTATGCCCGCCAAAACCAAAAGAATTACTTAGTCCATACCGCACTTTTCTCTCCTGCATCTTATCTTTAACAAGATTCATTCCCTCAAGACCCTCTTCGACATCTACTAAATTAATTGTCGGATGGATCTTTCCTGTGCGAATAGCCTGAATTGTAACAATTGCTTCAATGCCACCAGCAGCCCCCAGACAGTGCCCTATCAAAGACTTTGTCGCATTAATCGCTATATTCTGCAAATGCGGTCCAAAATACTGTTTTAATGCCGCTATTTCTCTCATATCTCCAACCACTGTTGAAGTGGCATGGGCATTAATATAATCAATCTTTTCTTTTTCTACGCCGCCATCCTGCAAAGCATTCTCCATGCTTAATAAAACCCCAAGACCATCTTCTCTTGGATCTGTCATGTGGTGCGCATCGCAAGAAATGCCGCCCCCCATATACTCAGCAATAATGTGCGCACCACGCCTTTTGGCATGCTCAAGCTCTTCCAAAAGAAGAACCCCTGCCCCCTCACCCATCACAAACCCTGTCCTTTTCTTATCCCATGGACAAGAGGCTTTTTTGGGATCTTCGTTGTACTCTGATAACGCCTTAATTGCCACAAATCCAGAAAGACCAATCGGATTAATAGGAGCCTCTGCCCCCCCACACAACATCACATCCGCCTCTCCACGGCGAATATGCTCTGCTGCAGAATAAATGCAATAATTGCCAGTTGCACACGCAGTCGAAATCGAATAATTTGGCCCCATAAAACCAAGCTCTATACCCAAAAGAGCGCCCCCCATATTTGTAATAATATGAGGCACAAAAAATGGCGTTAATCTTTTAAATCCTTTCGTGAGCAGAGTCTCTGTCCCATCATAAAAAACGCTCATTCCCCCCATACCAGACCCCACAAGGACCCCAGCCTTTCGCTTGTCAATCCCTTCAAGATTGTCACCTAAAAGCCCCCCCATTTCCAAGGCCTTCTTTCCAGCAACAACAGTATAACGGATAAAGGGATCGACTCTTCTGGCCTGTTTTTTATCTAAATAGGGCTCCGGATCAAAAGGAGAAACCACCCCAGCAAAACGCGTTGGGTAATCTTGACAAGGAAAACTTTCAATCGGACCTATTCCACTCTCTCCTGCAAGCAGCCTAGAATAAAACTCCTCTACATCATTTCCAAAGCAAGAAACAATCCCCATCCCCGTTACAACCACGCGTCTTTTATGCATGCCTATCGCCTCTAAAAATTAACTTTTTATAGAAGAACATTTTACCACAAAGAATGACAAAAAGCAATGCGCTGAAAAGCCATAACATTTTATTGAAAAAACGTTTAAAAAAATCATAGCAACCTAAATTGTACGTTTTTTTAGATCCGTAGGCCGCGTAAAAGCCCCTATTTTCAATTGGTTACAAAAGCCCCGTATTTTACGGGGCCCACAGATCTAAAAAAATGCACAACTCACGTTATTAACAAAACTGCGTAACACCCACGCTCTGCAACTCTGCAAAACAACGATTTAATCTAGCAAGCTCAGCATCTTGCCCATCACGCGCTCTTTGCAGCTCTAAATTCATACGGGTTAATTCCTCTACTTGCCCCTTAAGAACTAGTATCCTTTCTCGCTCCGTCCACCGCACGCTTTCTCTGTGATAAGCAATAACCAAAACCATACCCACAACTGTTGCAAGCCCAAGCACATGAATCACAACGACAAGAGCGCGCATACCCCATAAAGAAGACCCCTCTCTTTCCATATGCACCCATGACACAAAGCGTTGCCCCCAATCAAGACGCTCCCAAGCCCTCCCTTCTACGCTACTATCTGCGCTGATTACAATTATCTCCCTTCTCAACGCAGATGAATCAAAACCTCCTCGCCGACTGTATATAGATTCCGCAGCAGGCAAGGGAACCCCCAAGCGCACATCATCAGAAGGCAGAACATTAGGCAACCCCATACTCCCCCTAAAAGATAGAAAAAAAATTACATACACCTATCTTTATTATTTAGAAATAACATGGATAGGGACATCAACAATTTTTGCCTCTGGCCACAGCTGCTCAAGTGCATATTGTTCACGCAAGCCCGGCATAAAAATATGAACCATGACATCCAAATAATCTATAACAATCCAATCTCCTGCAGCCTCCCCCTCAACATGTAGTGGGGACAAATGCACCGTTTTCTCTAAAGTAGAGATCACATGATCGGCTAAAGCTACAACATGCTTATCCACATGCCCCTCGGCTATGATCATATAATCTGTTAACGTCGAAAGACCGCGTACATCCAAAGCCAAAATATTCATCCCCTGTTTATCAAAAAGGGCCTGCGCAACCAAATGCAAAATATATTTTACATCTTCTGTCATAGCGGAGAATATAATTGATGCTCTTGAATATACGCCAGAACCTTTTGAGGCACCATATGACCACAGTATTTATTTTGACGAAGACGCATGCGAACATCTGTACTACTTACCCGGAAATCGGAACGCTCTTCAGACAAAGGAGAAGCTAAAGCACACACCTCAAGACTATCTTTCCACATTCCTATCTGCTTTAAAGCATCGCCCCCAAGGAGCAAATAAAATTGATCTTTTGGACGTGTAGAAACCAATTTGCGCAGAGTATCTATTGTATAAGAAACGCCCCCTCTTACAACTTCCCAATCTAGTGCATGAAAAAAAGAGACTCCCTCTATGGCAATGCGTATCATTTCCAGACGCTGCTTACCAGAAGCAATAGGTGCGCTCAACACTTTATGCGGAGAAAGCGCTGCCGGACAAAAAAGCACCTCATCCAACCCATGTTTTTCCAAAAGAGTAATCGCAAGATACAAATGTCCGACATGAATCGGATCAAAAGACCCCCCAAAAAAACCCACCTTTGCCATCTTTTTCCTTCATAACTTCAATTGGGCGTTTTTTATAGTCCCCGGGCGCACTTCAAAGTCCTATTTTTTCAATAGACCCCTTTCGAAACCTGCTTTGTTTGCAAAAACTGATGGTTTTTCAAACAAAGCAGGTTTCGAAAGGGGTCTAATTACTTACAACATCCCTAGACTATTCAAAAAAATCTTTGAACACTACGAATCTTCCGCATAATTTCACCACAATCCTTACCGTTTAAATCAAGACTCGTGAGCTTGTCAAAGACAGAATGCTCAAAAAAACCAGGCCAAACCCACCAATCTTCAAATGTGCACGAATTATGACAAACATCTGCACAAAGCAAGTAATACCCTAGCTCCCTTAAAATCTCTCTTTCTTTAGTTCGATAGACATCTCCGTACCGATAAGCATCATGTTCAATCGTAATCACTTTGAAAAGTTTATTCGATTGCATGACCTGTCTCAATACCGCATCATAATACCCATCTACATCTAAAGAAAGATAGTCAATCACTTGAGGAAACGGGTTCAAAACAGAAACATAATCTAGCTGTATAGCATCTTCTATTAATAGGGGGTTGCTTCGCAACGCATCCCATCTGGGCATCAAATAATCTAAAATATCAACACTTACCCCTTGCCATCCACAACTTTTTTCAAAAAAATATGTGTTGTTGATAAAGACAGGCTCACCCGCTCCAATTTCCAAGTAACATCCAGGCCCCTTCTTCCCCTGCAAACCATACAAAATGGTATAAACAAACTCATCTTGATGCGCCTGCGAATGAAACTCTATTCTTGTATCTGCATTAAGAAAAACCCCGAAAAAAGCAAGAAAAGCTGTCAAAAACCGCATACTTTTATCTCCTTTATAATTCCTTATGTTGCTGTGGCCTTATACCAAAGAAGGAAAATAAATTCATATTTGAACAGCGTGAAAGCTCCTATTTTTCCAGAGGCCTGAAAAACGTTCAACTAAGGCGTATAAAGGAAACCTTGATTTCTTTCAAAATTTAATAAGAGAAAAACAAATACTCTTGACAGCAAAACCTCAATTCAGGTCTACTCTCTCCTCTAAGAGCCCAGGTGGTGAAATTGGTAGACACGCCAGATTTAGGTTCTGGTGCCGCGAGGTGTGTAGGTTCGAGTCCTATCCTGGGCATTTTTCTAGGCAATTGCGCAACAACGCCAAGTCGAGCTTCGTTTAACTTGTCCTTTTTCTTTATTACCACTAAATTTGTTAGTACTTTTTAAGAAAACTATCAAGACACATCGGGCGTTGTTGAACTTGTTTAAAAACCGGCAAGTGGAAGTATCTGAAAAACTCTACCAACGCTTTTATCAATAACACGGCCCTCAGGGAAAATATATGGGACTGGATCCCATTCATCAGTTGCACAATAAAAAATACCCCTCTCTGCAAATTCCGTTCTCTCTTCCAAAGGAATAAAATTGTTGTGATAGAGAATAAAAAGATATAAACCTGTTTCAGAAAGGTTAGCTAGACTCTGCAACATCAAGCGCGTTTGTTCACGCGACTGATCTGTTGCAGACAGGAGATTTCCATCCATTCGATCATGATATAAAGAGACTTCTGGATTTTTCAAGTGGGTTGTAGAGTATTTAGCTCTACCATAAGGCAAAAGCGTTTGCTCTGCATTGAGCAATCGGTAGTCTCCAGCCACAGCCTCTATAACAATTGAGTCATACTCTTTGCTTCTTGCGTATTCGATAAGTTTTTGTGTTGCAAAAACAGCATACTCTTCATAAAGATCATTCACATGAAAGACCCCGACATCCCCATAACGTCTTACTAATTCATCGAGCGTCCAAAACAACACGCCATACTGATCTTCGGGTTTATAATCTCCATGTCCCACCTCTTCAAGATCATCGATATAATTTTTCTCATTAGAAACATTTTCTATTTTCATAAGAACTGTCATCGCTTGAGAGCGTTTTGTATGCCCATCGGAGCCATAATTGCCAGCACCAAGTTCAAGATGCGTCCACCCATTAAACGCTCTATCCTCCACACCACAAGCACAAATAGAAAGAAAAAAAGTAAGCAGAACAACCGCACGGCAAAGAAAATGCATCTTAATACCAAATATATAAGTGTTAAGATGGAGAATATGCAAAAAGCAAATATTTGTCAGTGAAAAGAGCTCTACTCTATAAGCTGAGGCACAATTTCTTGAAGATCTCCCCGGAGAAGCAAATCTCCGGCGCCAAGGTACGCTGGCCTTGCAAGGTCAATTGCAATCAGCATGCCCTGTGGATTGTGTGCTTTATACCAACCTAAAAACCCTCTATCATCGTGGCTAAGTCCTATGCATACAATGCAATCAATCTGTTGGAGCTGACTTGGATTGATTTCCTTGCGCATTTTTTCCACATCGATGCGCAGGGGCATAACACCTGTATATTCATGCAAATAATCTAAATTTTCAGTCAAAAGCGGCTCAAGCCGCTTTAGGGTCAACTCTTTCACCGCATAATGCGCTTTTGTTGGGGGACTAAAAAAACAGGCTTTATGAAAACACCCAATGCGCTGTCTCTTATACACATCTGACGCTGCCGACGATCGCATAAGTGTAG